>JBEIUO010000011.1:0-14439 GCA_040374335.1 Phycisphaeraceae bacterium | reverse complement strand
CCCGCCCTGCAGAACAAACCGCTTCCCCTCCTCCGCTGACCCCAGCAGCGTCCGCAGGTGCTCGATCTCCCACGACGTCACCAGCGGCGGCAACTCCCCAAGCGCCCGCTCGGCCCGCTCGAGTTCCCCCGCGTCCGGGTACTCCACCGCCTGCGCGCGCGCCTTCGTACGCCAACTCATCGGGTTCCAGCCGCTGTTTGATGGGTCTTCCGTCACGCCCGATGGTAAGCCGCCGCAATCCGCTCGTGCGCCGCCCAGAAATCCGCAAACGACGCCGGAAATCCGAACGCCCGCCCCCACGCCTCAGCCGCCTCCCCCATCCTCGCCCGCCGCGCCCCATCCACCCCCAACCCCACCATCGCCTCCCGCCACGCCCGCCCATCCGTCGCTGGCAGCACCATCCCCGTTTCCCCATCCTTCACCACGCCCCGCGGCCCCCCGATATCCGTCACCAGCACCGGCACCCCCGACGCCTGCGCCTCCAGCACCACCTGCCCAAGCGTGTCCGTCGCCGACGGAAACACAAACACATCCGCCGACGCGTACAACGCCGCCAACTCCTCCCCGTGCCTGAAGCCGAGGAAATCCACGCCTTCACCCGCCAACTCCCGCTCCATCACACCCCGATACGGCCCATCGCCCACCACCGCCAAACCCGCCCGAACCCCACGCGCCGCCAACGCCCGCCGCGCTTCCCCCCAAACCCCAGTTACCAGCGGCAGCCCCTTCTCCACGCTCACCCGCCCGACATACAGCATCCGCACGTCCGCCGCGCAACACCCCAGCCGCGCCCACATCCCCGCATCCCGTCGGTCCGCCCCAAACTTCCGCAGATCGATCCCCGGCTTCAGCCGCTCGATCCGCTCCTCCGCCACCCCCAACCCCCGCACCGCCGACGCGTACTCCTCGCTCCGCGTAAACACCGCCCCAAACGGTCGATAGAACCACGCCATCACCGCCGAACACACGTCCGTCAGGCTCTCCTTCCCGATGATCCGCTGCACGTACTCGGGGAAGTCCGTGTGATACACCCCCGCCAGTGGCAACCCCCTCCGCCGCGCAAACCACCGCCCCAACGTCCCCACCGGCCCCGGCGTCGAAACGTGGACCACGTCCGGTGAAAACTCCCGCGCCGCCCGCAGCATCTCCAACACCGGCGGTGCCGCCAGGCTCAACTGCGGATACGCCGGCATCGCCATCGATACCGCCGGTCTGAAGTTCCGCACGTTCTGGAGCCCCGGCACCTTCCCCGGCGTGCTCGTGAACACCGTCAACGCGCGCCCCGTCCGATCCGCTTCCGCCGCGGCATCGCCGATGAACCGGGCCACCCCGTTCACGTCCGCCAACGTGTCTGTAAAGAGAAGTACGCGCATCCTCGGCGCGCAGCGTAGCCTGTACCTCCTTCGGCCACCCGTGAAGATTGCTGAAACCCTTGGCCCGTTGCGACATCCAACTCCCGCCGGGACCATCAGAAACCTCAGGAGAATCAGTCATGTCCAGAATCACCCCCGTCGACCCCGCCACCGCCACCGGTCGTGCCAAGGAGATCTTCGAAGGCCCCCTTAAGGGCAAGCACTTCAACATCTTCAAGTCCATGGCCGCCGCCCCCGCCGTCCTCGACACCTACCTCGCCATGTCCGGTGCGCTCAACGCGACCTCCCTCTCCGCCAAGGAGCGCGAAGTCATCCAACTCGCCGTAGGTGAGGCCAATAACTGCGGCTACTGCGTCGCTGCCCCCACCGCCATCGGCAAGGGCGCCGGGCTCACCGAAGCCCAGACCGTCGAAGCCCGTCGTGGCAAAATCGCCGACCCCAAACTCAACGCCCTCGCACGCTTTGCCCTCACCCTCCACGAAAAAAGAGGATTCATTTCGGATTCTGACGCCCGCGAGTTCCAGGCCGCCGGCTACTCCCAAGGGCAGATGGGTGAAGTGGTTGCGACCTACTCCCTCGCAGTATTCACCAACTACTTCAACCATCTGAACACCACAGCTCTTGACTTCCCCCCTGCACCTGTGCTTTAATGTACCCATCACCAGCCCCCTCCAAGGCCCGTGAGCCATCTCGGCTCCGGGCCATTTTCGTTTTGCACTTCGCGACGAGCCCCGCGCTTCCGCTCCTAGCCTCTCCCCATCGAATCCGACCTCGCCATCTGCCTCCGCGCCTGGGACTGGAGCGAAACCTCCCAGACCGTCGCCCTCTTCTCCCGCGCCCACGGTCTCATCCGTGGCGTGGCCAAGGGATCCAAGCGCGAAAAAGCCAAGTTTTCAGGTGGTTTTGAAGCACCCAGCCGAGGTGCAATCTCGTTCTCGCCCAAACCCACCGAAGGCCTCACCCTCCTCACCGCCTGGGATCTCGTCGAGACCTACCCCACCATGCGCCTCGACCTCGATGCCTTCTACTCCGGCATGGGCATGATCGACCTCGCCTACCACGCGCTCGATGTTCATGACCCCCACCCCGGCCTCTTCGAAGCTCTCGCCAACTCCCTCTCCTCCCTCCGCGACCCCCGCCTCGCCGACCGAGCTCTGCTCACCCTCCTCTGGGCCGTCCTCGACGAAACCGGTCACCGCCCAGAACTGGACGCCGACGTCCGATCCGGCGAAACCCTCGACCCCGCTTCCACCTTCGGCTTCTCCCCCCGTTTGGGTGGAACCCTGAAGGACGAAGGGTCCGGGAAGTTCGACCGGGAAGGCGGAGCCATCTGGCGAGTCCGGGCGACCACGGTTGACCTCCTCCGGCTGCTCGCGCGGGGCCAGACCGTGGGAACCACCGAGCCCGCCGCGATCTCCCGCGCCACCCGCCTCCTCGCGCTCTATTACAAGGAGGTCTTCCGGGTCGAGCCGCTCATCCTGAAGAACCCCTCGAACAGGGGGTCGGACTCGTGATCGACCGTCGCAGCCTGTCGTTCATGCCGGCCCACCTCACCGGGGTGGTGCTGACGCAATCGACCTCGATGGCGATCCAGGCCCTGCTCGCGGTCATGGCGCGGAAGGAGTTCGGGGCCAACAACTGGCAGACCCTGGTGATGACCGCCGCGCCCACGGTGCTCTTCACCCTGAGCGTCTTCTGGAACCACCTGTTCAACCACCTGAGCTTCCGGAAGTACGCGCTGGTCTTCTGGTGCGTTTCGGCGATCCCGCTGGGGTTGATGGCGACGGCCACCAACGTGTGGTGGTTCATGATCCTGCACGTGCTCGCAAGTGCCGGAGGCGCAGGGTATTACCCCGCGGCGAGCGAGGTGCTCAAGCACATCTACCCGGCCGAACGCCGGGGGCGGATGTACAGCATCATCTGGGCCCTGAGCATGGTCTGCAGCGCGGGGGTGGCGTACGGGCTAGGGGCATGGCTGGAGCGGACGCCGGAGGCGTTCCGGTACTTCCTGCCCGCGGCGGCCGCGCTGCAAGCCGTTGGTATGTGGATGTTTGTGACTCTCCACGAGCGCACCGGGGGGGACGGGGGCCGCACGATCCTGACCGGGGACCTGATGCAACTCTCGTCGATCGTCGAGCCCGTGACCCACATGCGGGAGGTTCTCAAGACCGACCGGAACTTCGCGTTGTACGAGGCGGCGTACATGACGTACGGGGTGGGGTGGATGATCGCGTACGCGCTGCTGCCCGCGTTCGTAACCGACAAGCTGCACATGGGTTACGAGCAGATCGCCGGGTCAACGCAGGTGGCCTACCTGATCGGGATGGTCTGTCTGATCTTCCCGGCGGGGTTGCTGATGGACCGCCTGGGTGCCGCGCGGACGACCGGGCTCTCGTTCCTTCTCCTGGCCGGGTACCCGGCGGGGCTGCTGCTGGTGAACAGCCCGAACGACCTGTGGTGGGTGTCGGTGTACTACGGGCTCGTGCACACGGGGGCGAGCGTCGGGTGGATGCTGGGACCGGTGAGCTTCGCACCTTCGCAAGACAAGGTGCCGCAGTATGTTGCGATCCACGCGACCTTCGTGGGGATCCGTGGGAAGATCTTCCAGCTCCTGGGGGTCTTCCTGTACGACCGTACGGGGTCGTTCACGATTCCGTTCATCATCGCAGCGGGTGCGTACGCCTGGAGCGCGTGGCAGATGTTCGCGCTGTGGAGGCGGATGAACCCGAACAAAGGCCGATCTGACGGGGCGACAGAGGGAAAGAGGTAGGAACCTCTTGGGGGATTGCGGGGAATGCCCTATCTTGGCGGGATCGGGTTGGCCTGTGGTGCGTATCACTTGGCTTGCCCGGATCGCCGATGAGGAAGGGGCGGAGATCCCGCGTATTCCCGGACTTTGTTTGACCCCCAGCGAGTGAGATCAGCCATGAATCGCCAGTTCGTTCGAACCGCCGCCTGCGGCGTGTTGTCGGCCGCGGCACTCTTTGCCTCCGCCGGTACCGCTTCGGCCCAGACCTTCTCCGCACAGCAGATCGTGTCGGGGCTCTCGCAACCTCTCGACTTCGTGGCTCAGCCGGGCAACGACGGCCGGATGTTCATCGTGGAGCAGACGGGCGCGGTCCGCATCCTCAATCTCGCGACGAACACGCTCGCGGGCAACTTCATCCACCTGGGCCCCGCGGGCCTCGGTGGGCTCGGGCTCACTGCTGCGAGCGGTGAGCAGGGCCTTCTCGGCTTTGCGTTCCATCCGAACTTTGCGACCAACGGGTACTTCTATGTGAGCTACACGGCGACCGGCACGGGGGCTTCGGTGCTCGCGCGGTACCGGGCTCTTGCGCCGTACGCGACGTCGAACGCGTATGACCCGGCGACGCCCGCGGTGATCCTGCGCACGGTTTCGCAGCCCTTTGCGAACCACAACGGCGGGCACCTGGAGTTTGGTCCTGACGAAAAACTGTACTGGGGCATCGGCGACGGCGGCAGCGCGAACGATCCGAACGAACTCGCGCAGAACGTGACGAGCTTGCTCGGCAAGATGCTGCGGCTGAACGTGGACAACGTCGCGGGCAACTACCGCGCGACGGACAACCCCGCGGCCACCGTCGGCAGCCCGAACGCGAACTGGAACGATGACATCTGGGCGATGGGCCTTCGCAACCCGTGGCGGTTCAGCTTCGACAAGCTCACCGGCGATCTCTGGATCGCGGACGTCGGCCAGGACGCGTTCGAGGAGATCAACTTCCAGCCCGCGCTCACCGGCTCGAACATCAACACCGTGGGCACCCGCAACTACGGTTGGGACTGCCGCGAGGGCTTCGTCAACGGCCCCGTCGACTCGAACTGCACACTCCTGGGCACGTACACCGATCCCGTCCGCGTTGAGGGGCACGCCGCCGACGGCGCGTGCTCCATCACCGGCGGCTACGTGTACCGCGGGCCCGGCCTCCCCGCGCTCAACGGGACGTTCTTCTTCGCGGACTACTGCGGCAACTACGTGAAGTCGTTCCGCTGGAACGGGACCACGCAGACCGACCAGCGGACATGGTCGAATCTCGCGGTGGGCAGCATTGTGGCCTTCGGCGAGGACAACATCGGCGAGCTGTACATCATCAGCATCGCGGGCGCGATCTACAAGATGGTGCCCCCGGCGTGCGGGTGCCCCTGCATCATCACCCCGGCCGACACGCAGGTTTTCGCGGACAACTACCAGACCAACCTCGGCTGGGCGGCGACAGTTTCCGGCGCGACCTCGGGGGGTTGGCAGCGGGGCGTTCCCGTCAACGACGCGGGTTGGGCGTACGACCCGGAGTCCGACTCCGACGGCTCGGGCCAGTGCTACATGACGCAGAACGCGGCGGGCAATACCGACGTCGACGGCGGCAGCGTGATCCTGACTTCGCCGGCACTCGACCTCGTCAATCTGGGCGGTGGCCTGCCCGGTGGCGACGTGATCATCTGCTACGACTACTACAACAACCTGACGGTGCCCGCGGAGAACGTGGACGGCATCTTCGTGGACATCTCGAGCAACGGCACCGCGGGTCCCTGGATCCGTGTGGCCGCGCACACCGGGAGCAACGGTGTGCTCTGGACCCCGCACGCGATCACGCAGGCGCAGCTGAACACGGCCGGCGTGACCCTCACGACCAACATGCGGCTGCGCTTCACGGCCACCGACGCGGGGACCGCGTCGATCGTCGAGTGCGGGCTGGACAACTTCAAGCTCTACCGCCGCATCCCGATCGTTGACTGCAACAACAACGGGATCGCCGACGCCCTCGACATTTCCTCGGGCTTTGCGCAGGACTGCAACAGCAACCAGATTCCGGATACCTGCGACATCACGAGCGGTTTGCTGGCCGACTTCGACGGCGGTCCGACCGGCGTCCGCCTTGACGGCGGCACATTCTTCAACGCTTCTTGCATCGGCTGCCACGCGACCAACGGCACGGGCGGCACCGGCCCCAACATCCGCAACAAGAGCCGTGAGACGATCCGCCGGCGCATCACGCTCGAGATCGCTCACCCGGGTGGTGGGTTCCCGGGAGCCACGCTCCAGAACTTCGCGGACCTTGAGGCATTCCTCGCCGACGGCGGCAGCCGCGGCCGCCCGGACCGCGTGCCGGACGTTTGCCAGACCAACCTCCCCGATTGCGACAGCGACACGCTGAACGACGGTCGCGAACTCGAGCAGGGCACGCAGGTGGACGCCGACTACAACGGCATCCCCGACGCCTGCGAAACGTGCCCTGCGGACTACAACAACGATAACGGCGTCGACGGCGACGACGTGATCGCGTTCTTCGCCGACTGGGACGCGGGCCTTACCGCCGCGGACTACAACGGCGACGGCGGCGTTGATGGCGACGACGTGATCGAGTTCTTCCAGGACTGGGACAGCGGCTGCTAACGCGACAAACCCCGGGCGAAGGCTCGGGGTTCATCGGTGGATCAATCAACACCCCGGGCCCGCGCTCGGGGTGTTTGCTTTTACCGTGAGGCTTGCCGTCGTCTGCGGCCCGTGAATACAACGGCTGCGCCGGCGAGTCCGAGCGCACCCGGGGAAGGGACGACGACGCGTTGAACGTCGACGTTATCGATACCCCAGGATTCATCGCGGAGCGACTGGAGGCCTTCGCCCCGGAAGATCAGCTCGGTCGGGGGGCCGTCGACGGTGAAGCTTGCACCGAGCCGCCAGACGGCGTCGCGCTGGTAGATGCCGGCGTGGAGGTAGCCGAGGGTGTTGTTCTCGATCGCGTTGGTGCGACCGGGCCAGCCAAGGAGATTCGAGTCGGTACCCACGCCCGGGTACGCCTGCAAGCCGACTCGAGTGTCTTCACTGCCGATGGCGAATGTGGTTCGGAGCAACTCGCCGACTTCAGCCTGCGAGAGGACGAACCAGTCGGGGCCTGGCAACTGGTTGCCGTCCCAGGTGCCGATGCCGTAGAAGTCGAACTCGACGCGGTACTGACCTGGCGCGAGTCCGGACAGGGTGAGCGTCGCGGCGTCGTTGCCGAACTGACCGAGGAAGTGTCGATTGCCCAGCGGCGAGACGTCGATTGATGAGACGTCGAATCCGGGGGCTAACCCGTCTTCGAAGCCGTGCGAATAGACAGTTTGGGCGTTGGCGATAGCCGCGAGGCCACCGCACGCCGAGGCGCATAACGCCCGGGTGAACAATCGAGTCACGTCCGTGCTCCTTTCTCCGCATGTCCGTCTGCGCCCCGCGGGTTGCCGCGAGGAGTTCCGTCACACGTGAATGTGCGCGAAGGATGAGCCGCGTCAAGCGAAGTGGGGGGGTTGACGCGCCGGGGCGCGGTGTGGGCGGGACGTACGGGGGAGCGGGGAGGTCCGCGAACCTACTTGAGGCGGAGGAGGGCGACGCCGAGGCCGATGAGGACGAGGCCACCGGCGCGCGCGACCGAGAACGGGTGACGGTCGTAGCCCATGAACCCGAAGTGATCGATAACGACGCCGGCGGCGAGCTGGCCGGCGATCATCGCGGCCATGTAGTTGCCCTGTCCCATGGGTTTGCTGAGGTAGATGGCGGCGGTGACGAAGACCGCGCCGATTGCACCGCCGACCCACATCCAACCGGGCCCCGCGGCAACGCGGGCGATGGGAGGCGGGGAGGCCCGCATGATGAGGGCGACGAGGAGCACGGTGGCGAGGCCGACGGCGAAGCTGACGACGCCGCCGTGGAGGGGTGCACCGGAGACTTCGCCGAACTTGCGGTTGACGCCGGGTTGGAAGGCGGTGAGCATCCCGACGAGGACGGCGGTCCCGAGTTGAGCGAGGATGACTCCGAGCGGCTTCTCCATGGCGGCGAGTGTAGGGGCGTGTGGCAGCGACATTCCTGTCGCTGGGTCGCCGCGACTTTCAGTCGCGTCTTCATTGCGCGAGAGCAGCACGGCCAGCGGTTGGAAAACCGCTGGGACCCAGCCGTCTGGAGACGGCTGCCACTTCAGCACCCAGCGTCCCAGTGCTCGAAGAAGACGATGACATCGTCGCCGTCGACGGAACCGTCGCCGTTGGTGTCGGCCGCGGGGAGGCCCAGGTCCCAGGCGGCGAAGAGGTCGATGACGTCGTCGCCGTCAACGGTGCCATCGGCGTTCTGGTCGGAGACGCAGAGGGCTTCGATCTGGACGTTGGTCGGGTTCACGATGACGCGCGTCCGCGGCGGGAGGTCGAGGCTCGTGAAGTTGCTGGTGATGGAGTTGGCGGTGATGACGGTGTAGAGCTCGCCGCCGAAGGGGACGTATCCGGGGACGAAGCGGACGCGGAGCGTGCCGTCGATGGTGAGTGCGCCGAGCACCACGAACTTGTCCATGTCCGCCGCGGCGGTGCCGCCGATGTCCATCTCGAGCACGGCGGAGTTGAAGATGTTCTCCATGTTGACGTTGCCGAAGCTGCCGATCTGACCCGTCGTATCGACGCCCGCGCCGCTGGGGCGGATAGTCCCGGCGTTCAACCAGGTGCGACCCGAGGTGATGACGGTGCCGAAGCCCGAGGTGACGTCGCTCAGATCGCTGGTGAGATCGGTATCCGTGCAGAGCACGGTGCCGCCTGCCATCTCGATGTTGCCGACGAACGCGGTGCTGGTGTCGTGCAGGGTGACCTGGTTCGCGCCCGTTCGGAGCGTGCCGTCGAAGGAGAAGCCGACGTTGGAGTTGGTGCCGAGCGATAGATTGTCCGTTGCGGTGATGACGCTGCCCGCGGTGCCGCGGATCTGCGAGTTGATCGCGCCGCTTCCCGTGAAGCCGCCGGAGTTGCTGAAGTCAAAGAGCGTGCCGGTAAGTGTCCCCGCGCCGCTGACGATGCCCTTGACGACAAAGCCCTGGGGCGTGGTCGCGTTGATGGTGCCCGCGTTGTTGATGGTGGGCGTGTCGATCGTGCCGCCGCCGGAGGCCGTTCTGCCCGTGGACAGAGAGAGTCCGTTGGGCGCGGCGACGGTGCCCGCCGCCACGGTGGTGTCGCCGACGGAAGCGGCGTTCGCGTCGAGCAGTGTCACCGTGTGCGCACCGACAGAGAGCGTGATGCTTCCACCGCTGTAGCCCGTAAGGCTGTCCGATCGTCCCAGGATCAGAGGGCCGGTCGCCACGATGTTGTTGCCGAAGCCGGTCGAGGAGACCGCGGCGTCGACATGGCCAGATCCTGTAAGCTCGACGCCGTCACCAAGCGGGGTGGCAGCCCCGGTGAACGAGAGGGTCGGTGCCAGCACCACGCCGGGGTTCATCGTCAATGAACTACCGGGCCTCATGTCGATGGTCGTGTTGGCTTGAAAGTCTCCGTTGTTCATGGTGATCGAGGTGCCTCCCCAGCACCGCACCACGTCCTGGCCGCCAAGAAGACCGTTCGTGATCGCGACGTCAACCGATCCTCCCTGCGCCGTGGCACTGCCGCCGAGGAACAGCCCGTCAAAGCCGCTCACGATTCCCCCGACGATCGTGATGGACGCTCGGCTCCCCGGGTTTGCCGCGGCGGTGATCACCTTTGCGATCGCGCTCGCCCCACCTCTTGCAAAGAGTTCGGCCACCCCGGCAACTCCGAGATGAACTTCGCCATTGACGAGTAGCGTCCCACCGTTCGCCACATCGAGTGTGCCTTCGCTGCTCGCTTGCTCACCGACGGTCATGTCCGCGTTGACGGTCACATCCGCCGACGGGCCGAACAGGGTGATCCTTCCGTCCCTTGAAACGCCCGTCTTCACGGGGTGATCCAAAGTCGCTTCGCCGCGCAAGAAGAGAGTCGTATCCACCCGTCCATCGATAGAGAGCGTGCCGTTTTCCCAGATGAAGGGTCCACTGCAGTCCAGCAACCCGCGTTCGATGACCAGGCTGCTGTGGCCGCCAACGAAAGTGGCCGATGCGCAGCGCAGGGTGCCCGACTGCAGAGAGAGCGTGCCGTGACCCCCGTGAACGTCACCGACGACCAGGTCGTCGCAGATCAGTTCTGATAAGCCCACCGCGGCCGTCATGTCTCCGAGTGTCACAATCGCCGTTCCCGCGGCAGCGGCGCTGGTGTTTGCGCCGATGAGGACGTCGCCCTGAGCATTGATCTGGGTCCCGGTGAGCTCCGGTCCTTCGATGACCCTCAGCACCGACGAGGATCCTGCCACCGGCGACATCGTGATGCCGCCGAGGAGGAAGATGTCGGATCCGTCGCTCACCAGAACGCTGCTCGCGTTCGCGTTGGACGAGTTCCCGATCGTCAGCGTGGAGAGCTGGGCGATCGCGGACTCCTGCAGCGTGAGCGATGAGTCACCCCGCAGCGTCACCGTCGGCACCTCGAGGCGGCCCGCGGACGACACGATGACGTCCGCAGGGCCTGTCGCGCCCAGGATGAGTTGCTGCGCCGTGAGGAGGGACTGGTCGATGGTGAGCCGTCCACCCAGGCCGGAGATCGTACCGAGCGTCGTTGATCCCCCGACGTGAACCGTCGCCGCGTCCAGAAGGACCTCCGACGCGTTCTCGATCGACAGCATGTTCGTGATTGTGTGCGGACTGCCGACGGTCCGGATCGTCACGTTGTCCCCCAGATACTGGTGCGACCGGACGGTGGGCACGAGGGAGTCGTAGTTCACCGTGTAGTTGTTGTTCAGGGTCGAGTTGAACCGCAGGTCGTCGACCGCGGTAGGGCGCTGGTTGGGGTTCCAGTTGTTGGCCGTCGAGGCGTTGCCATTGAAGAGGGCATCCCATTGGAGGATGGCACCCGGAGCGGCGGTAACGGTTCCGGCGACAAGAACAAGGGCGGCGGCGCGAAGCGATGACGTCATGGCTTGAGACTCCCGTGTGACCTACCACACGGCGCTCGCCGGTCACAAGAGGGGCCACAGGCCCCAACAAAAAACCGGGCGCTCGCGCACCCGGTTGTTCTTTATCGTTTTTCGCTTTACAGCTTTGCCCATGTACGCCGCTTCGGCGTCAGCACCCGGAGTCCCAGTGGCCGAAGAACTCAATGACGTCGTCGCCGTCGACGCCGCCGTCGCCGGTGAAGTCGGCACCGATCTGGCCGTTGTCCCAGAGGGCGAAGAACTCGATCACGTCGTCGCCGTCGACGCCCCCGTCATGGGTGTAGTCGGCGGGGCAGCGGTCCGTGGGGAGCTCGGTGCCGTAGTAATCCATGAGGGCGAGCTTCTCGCGGCCGTAGAGGTTCCAGAGGTTGTAGGTGTCGACGCCCGCAACGTTGCCGGGGTAGATGTCGCGGAGGAACTCCACGTACTCCTTGGATGTGGTCTGGTGGTAGACGACGACTTCGATGTATGCCGCGGCGGGGGGCACGTTGAAGGTTGTGTCATCCCAGTACTGGCCGTCGGCGTAGGTGTAGTTCACGGGCGGGCAGAGGGCCGCCTCGAAGGCCGCGTTGGTGAACCCGCGGGGCGGGATGCGGTTGTCGAAGAACCACTTGTTGTTGAGGGCGAAGTGGAAGCCTTTGCCTTCTGGGCGGCCGGTGGCGGCGGCGGCGGCGGCGTCGAGACCGGCGTCGGCCTCGTAGACCTTGGTGGACTCATGATCCAGGATGCCGGTGGCGAAGTCGTAGGCGCCGTGCTCGAGGACGAGGTTGCCGTCGGCGTTGTAGAAGCGGACGTTGAGCCACATGCGGCGGCCTTCGTTGTAGCCGGTGGGGAGCTTGTGGCCCGTCTGGTTCGTGATGCGGACGGAGACCTGGTTGTTGGCGTAGGTCACGTCGAGGTCGGAGGCGGCGTCGAGCATGGCCTCGGAACGGGCGATGGCGTCGTCGACGCGTTCGGCGGAGAGGAAGGTGATCCAGTCGGGGTAGAGGTCACGGATGGCCTTGAGGACCCAAGTGTTCGCGCCGGCGAAGTAGTGGCGGGGGAGGTCGGAGCGGAACTCGGCCCCGAAGTTAGGTTCGCAGCCGTGCCCACCGGTCTTGGGCATGTGGCAGTCCTGGCAGCTGCTGACAAGGGGGTTGTTGCCCCCGAAGCGGCCGCCCATGTCGATGGGGCCCTGGGCGAAGGAACTGTTGAGCCACTCGGAGTACGTGCGTTCGATGGGGAACTGCTCGTGCTTGTCGTGGTTGGGAGCTTCCTGGTTCAGGGGGGTGATGGCGTAGGAGCCGTCGGGCTGCCTGGCGTAGACGGGGTTGCTGATGTCGTGGCAGGTGCCGCACATCGCGCTCTGGCGGTGGAACGGGGACTGCACGCCCGTGTGGGGGTGGGTGCCGGTGAGTTCGTACGGCCCGCGGCGGACGCCGTCGGGGTCGAGGACCACCTGGCCGGAGTGGGCGTTGGTGGGGAGGTGCCCGGAGGTGGCGAGGGCCTGGAGGATGGGGAGGTCGATGGCAGGGCTCTGGCCGGGGGCATAGGCGGGGTTGACCATCTGGTGGCAGACGGAGCAGGCGACGCCTTCACGGTCTTCATCGGTGAGGGCTGCGCCGGTGGGATCGGAGCTGCGGCCCTGGAGCCAGCCCTGCGGGGCGTGGCAGCGGAGGCAGAACTCACCGGCGAAGGCGGCGTCGTTGTTGGCAACGTAGAGCGCGGCGAAGAAGACGGGGTCGCGTCCGGCCTGGCCCATCATGCTGGCGGACCACATGGAGAAGGGTTCGTTGTCGATGGGTTGTTCAACGGCCTCGGCGTAGTAGGCATGGCAGTTGGCGCAGTTCATGGCGGTGACCGGGGGGACCGACATGGTGTTCGGCTGGGTCCCGGGCATCTTGAAGTCGTTGGGGGTGGTCGGTACGGGCTGCGCGAAGGCCAACCCGGCGGACATCACTGCCGCGACGGCGGAGCCGATGGAAACAAAGCGAAGTGGGAGCACGTCTGGATCTCCGAGCATCGATCGGGAGGCCCACCCGTACGCGGCCTCCCGTGACGAATCATGTCTTGAACGAAAGCGGACCAACAACCGAGCGGACCGAATGGGCGGGCAACCGGCCCATTCGAAACAGAATAGCCACGGTTGCGGCAAAGCGGACAAGTGTGTTTGGTACTTGGATGCGGAAACACCGGATCTGTGGTGTTCCCCGATAACCCCCTGCCGTTTGCCCCCTGGAGCTAGGCGAGCGAATGCGACGCCCGGGCCAAAGACCCGAGCGCCACCCCTGTATCGGTCAGTTTCGCACATTTTGAAGAGAGTGTCAAGGGGGTACAGAGGAATCTTGGTGGGGCGGTTCGGAGTGTGGCGGGGGCATGGATCGAGCCGAATCGGGTCCGGGTTATGCGGACAGCGGGCTGCAATCGGCTATTCTGGGAGTTGGGTTGCGCTCCGAGAGCGGTAGAACCGCTTGTACTCTTGGGGGGCGTGGGAGTGTGGCCGGTGGCAGAAGAGGGCGTTCATGAAGTTCGGACGGGGCAATGGGTGAACACGGTCGCCCATGCGCGTGGGATCGGGAAGTGGCGAGAGCGCGTCTGGGACCACGATGACAATCGCGAGCTCAAGGCCAAGCGAGATCCCTACGTGCTGGCGCCGGACGATCGGCTGGTGTTGCCGACCGATCCTCCGAAGCACCTCGACGCCGCCACGGAGGTTCGCCACCGGTACCGGGTCCGGCGGACGCCGGACGTGCTGCGGGTGCGGTTGCTGAAGGCGGACTTCAACCCGATCACGAAGGAGTCAAAGGCACCGAAGACGTGCGCCTACGTGATTTGCGGGCTGATGAACGCCAATGTCACCGGGAGCACCGAGATCGACGGTCGAGGGATGGTCACGATCCCGTTGCCCTTCGGCGCGCAGCGCGCGGAACTGACGTTTCACGAGGATCGTGGATGCGGGATGGTGACGAAGCACCGCGTGAGCTGCCAGATCGGGCATCTGCGGCCGACGGGGACCGACCTGCCGAAGAAGGTGACCGTGCAGGCCGTGCAACAGAGGCTGCACGCGTTGGGTTACGCGCCGGGGGATCAGGACGGCGAGATCTCGCCCCGTACCCGCGCCGCGATCCGGTCGTTTGCGACGGACACCCGGGATGATGACAAGGGGCCTCGGCTAGGGAGTGAACCGATCCCCGCGGAAGACGCGGTGAACGGTCCGAAGGTCTGGGGTTCGCTGAAGAAGGCGTACGGCGCATGAACATCGTGGGTGAAGTCAAGAGCGCGCTGGGGATGTGG
>JBEIUO010000613.1:0-2598 GCA_040374335.1 Phycisphaeraceae bacterium | reverse complement strand
GTCGGTCACTTCGTTGCCGATCTGGACCCACTCTGGGGCGCAGCCGAGTTTCGCGAGTCGGCGGATGAGGTCGTGGGTGTAGGAGTACACGCGGTCGGCGAGCGAGGCGAGGGAGAGTCCTTGCCACGCGGCGGGCGGAGATTGGTGCGCGGGATCGGCCCAGGTATCCGAATAGTGCAGGTCGAGGAGAACGGAGAGACCATGCGTGCGGGCGTGCTTCGCGGCGAGGATCGTGGATTCCGAGCCGCACCAGCCGTCGGCCGGGGAGTGCCAGGCGCGGAGACGCGCGAGGTTGAGGCCGGAACGCGCGGCGATTCGGAAGGGCGTGGCGGGGCCGAGAGCGTCGCGGTAGATCGCGCCGGCGGATTGGTACTGGAGGGCAGCCGAGAGGTCGAGGCCGAGGAGTCCCCAACGTGGCCGCGCGACGGCCCTGGGCTGCGCGAGGGCAGCGGGCGAGAGCGCGGTCGCGGCGCAGAGGGTGAGGAAGCTGCGGCGGTCCATGGGTGACCCTAGGTGGCGTGGTGGACGCGAGGGCGTGGTTCTCGGGCGACGGGGGTTTCTTCGTTGCTGTGTGGGCGGGGTACTGGTAGGCTGGCTGTACGGTTCGATCCCGCGGGTGATTTGTATTCGGGGCAATCCATGCACACGATTCGTGAGACTGCTGTACTTGGCCTTTGCGCGTTGGCCGGTATGGCCGGAATGGCATACGGACAGAACCAGCCGCCGGCGACGCCGGTGGTGACCGAGCCGCGGGTGGGGCGGGTGGTGAATCCGTCGGATTGCCACATGGAGACGGACGTGTTCTCGGATCCGAACCCGGGCGATGCGCACGTGTGCACCGATTGGCAGATTGTTCAGGCGAGCGACGGGCAGGTGGTGTGGACGACGGCGTGCATTGATGGTGTGGAGCGGCTGCACACGCACCTTGGGGACGGGGTGTTCTCGGGGCCATTGGCGGGGGCGAATGAACTGGCCCCGCAGACGAACTACCGGCTTCGGGTGCGATTCCGGGACAGCAGCGGACAGACGGCAACGGAGTGGAGCGCGTGGGGCGAGCGCAACTTCGTAACGGGGACGCTGTCGGCGGTGTTCCCGATGGAGATCCAGGACGTGCTCACGCTCCCGGCGCCTGTGTTGAGCGAAGCGTTGCCGGGGGGCGCGGTGCCCGCGACGGTGCGGCTGGGTGACGCCATGGGGCAGTTGCTGCTGCAGGTGGCGGGGTCGGGCTCGGGGAATGTGGTGAGCAATCCGCCGTCGCTCGGCGAGCACGGCGCGGCGAAGGCGACGGTCACGGCCGGGTCGGCGGGCCTGACGCTGCCGGAGTTTGAACTCAACTTCACGGACGAGGACGACCAGGCGCGGGAGATCGTGTTCCCGGCGGTTGACCTCTTGCCGGGCGAGAGCGAGTCGTACTGGATCTCGACCAACGGGAGCACGTACCACGCGCACGCGGGGGACACGGTGCCGAGCTTTGCGGAGTTGGTGCGGGGGGCGTCGGTTCCGTGGACGGCGGCGGCGGACGTCAAGATCGAGCGGGTGGCGACGGGGTTCCAGATGCCGGTTGGGATCGCGTTCCATCCGAACCCGAGCGCGGACGCGGATGCACCGATTTACTACGTCGCGGAGTTGTACGGGACGATCAAGGTGGTGAAGCGCAACGGCGAGGTCTCGGACTACGCGACGGGGCTGCTGAACTACGGCCCTTCGGGGGCGTTCCCGGGCTCTGGCGAGCAGGGCGTTGGCGGGTTGACGGTTGATCCGACGAACGGCGATGTGTTTGTGACTGTGCTGTTCGCGCCGGACGTCAACAACAACTCGATTGGCAACCCTCGCGTGCTTCGTCTGTCGAGCGCGGACGGAGGACGGACCTCGAACGCGCGGACGATCATCCTGAACATGGCCCCGGAGGTTCAGGGCCAGAGCCATCAGATTTCGAACATCACGATCGGGCCGGACGGGTTCCTGTACGTGCACATGGGGGACGGATTCGACGCGGGGGCGGCGCAGAATCTCGCGTTCTACCGCGGGAAGATCCTGCGAATGCTGCGGACCGGACAGCCCGCGCCGGGGAACCCGTTCTACAACATCCTTGACGGGATCACCTCGCGGGATTACGTGTACGCGTCGGGTGTGCGGAATCCCTTCGGCGGAGCGTGGCGTGCGAGCGATGTGTCGCACTACTTCGTCGAGAATGGTCCGAGTGTGGACCGGTTCGCGAAACTCGTGGCCGGGCGCAACTACCTGTGGAACGGCAGCGATGCTTCGATGACGAACTTCGCGCTGTACAACTGGGATCCCGCGGCAGCGCCGGTGAACATCACTTTCGTACAGCCCGAGACCTTCGGCGGGAGCGGGTTCCCGGCGGCGTACTTCGGCCGGGCGTACGTGACGCAGTCGGGGCCGACGTGGGCGAGCGGTCCGGGGAGCGCGTACTACAAGTCGGTGACGGAGTGGACGATCGACGCGACGGGCACGCTGGTCGGGCAGCCCAGAGCGATCGCGTACTACAACGGCGGCGGGAAGTCGACGACGGTCGCGATCGCCGCGGGGCCGGACGGGCTGTACTTCAGCGACTTCTACAAGGAGGACTCGTTCGGC
>JBEIUO010000362.1:0-3851 GCA_040374335.1 Phycisphaeraceae bacterium | reverse complement strand
CCCCCGATCTCGGACCCACCCTCGCCCATAACGAGCCCCCACGATCCGCAAGAACCCCCCGCGCGGCCTCTTCCCCGCCCTTCCCACCCCCTTCCACTCACCATCAACACTCCGCCCGCTCCCGTTTCCCGATCCTCCTCTCGTGGGACACGCGGCACAATGGCATACCCGTAGGTTCACCATCCGCAGTCGCGGCGTGCTCATCGCATCGACCGTCGCGCTCCAGGCCCTCGTCATTGGTGCCGGTGCCGTCCTCACCCAACTCCTCACCCGCTCCGGCCTCTCCGACCGCGTGCAGGACGCACTCACGACCGAGAACTCCCGCGTCGTCGACCACGTCGGCCGCGAGCTCCGGGCCATCAGCCCCAACCCTATCGCCTTCGGCACCCCGGAGTGGGTCCAGGCCCAACGACTCATCGAATCGCAGAAGCTCCCCCCCGGCTCGGCCCTCTTCCTCCTCGACCACGACAGCCGCGTCCTCTGCCACGGCGGCCTCGCCAAAAACGCCAACCTCCGCCGCATCGACTACGCCGAACAGCAGGTCCGCCTGCACCCCAGCGGCGAGACCTGGGAAATGGGCAACCTCAACTCCGGCGCGACCCTCGCCGCCGAGGCCGAAATGGTCTCCGGCCCCGCGATGCTCGCCATGAAGTACGACGCACCCCGCGCCGTCAAGATCGTCATGATGCAGCCGCACGCGGCCATCGCCGCCGCCGGCGAGCGCCTCACCGACGGCCTCTGGACGGTCGGGCTCATCGGCTCCGCCCTCGTTCTAGCCATCAGCACCGCGGGCTCCTTCGCCCTCGTCCGCAGATACGACACCGTCCTCAGCCGCGCCAACCGTGAACTCGAGCTCGAGGTCGAACGCCGCACCCGCAAGGGGTTGGCCATCCGCAACGGCTTGATCTTCGGGCTCGCGAAGCTCGCCGACTACCGCGATACCGACACCGGCCGCCACCTCGAGCGCATCTGCCGGTACTGCGAGATCCTCGCCCGCGAGCTCAAGCAGGACTTCGCCGAGATCGACGAGCCCTGGATCGACCTGCTCAAGCTCGCCTCCTCGATGCACGACATCGGCAAGGTCGGCATCCCCGACTCCATCCTCCTGAAGCCCGGCGGTCTCTCCGATCAGGAGCGCCGCCAGATGCAGACCCACACCCTCATCGGCAGCGACACCCTGATCGCCATCCGCCGCCGCGTGGGCGACGACGACCTCATCAACATGGGCGTCCAGGTCGCGCTCGAACACCACGAACGCTGGGACGGCACCGGCTACCCGTACGGCCTGAAGGCCGAGGAAATCGCCCTTTCCGCCCGCATCGTCGCCCTCGCCGACATGTACGACGCCCTCACCTCCCAGCGCGTCTACAAGGCCGCGATGTCGCACGAAGAGGCCTGCCGCATCATTCGGGACGCCCGCGGGTCGCACTTTGATCCCCGCATCGTCGACGCCTTCGACCGCGTGGCCGACACCTTCAGCCGCGCCCGCGTCGAACTCGCCCCGCCCCCCGAGCACTGGGCCGCGGGTCGGCTCGCCGCCTGACCCCACCCCCTACGCTTGGCCGTGGAACGCCGCGATCCAACGCGCCCCCCTCGTCTGCTTGTCGTCATGCCGTCCTGGCTCGGCGACTGCGTCATGGCCACGCCCGCCCTCTCCCTCATCCGACGCGCCCTCCCCGGCTGGTTCATCGGCGCACTCCTGCGCCCTGGGAACGACCAGCTCTTCACCGGCTCCCCCCTCTTTGACGAGCTCCACGTCGAGCGCTCCTCCGGTGTCTTTGGCCCCAAGTTCGTCGCCGCCAAGATCCGCCCCCGCCAGTACGACACCGCCCTCCTGCTCACCAACTCCTTCTCCACCGCCCTCATCGTCCGGATCGCCGGGATCCCCCGCCGCATCGGGTTCGACCGCGACGCCCGCGGGCTCCTCCTCACCGAACGCCTCCGCGCCCCCAAGCGTGATCGGGGTGACTGGGCCCCCATCCCCGCCGTTACCTACTACACCCACGCCGCCCGCTGCCTCCTCGACCCCTCCCACCCGCGCGACCTCCCCGCGAACGCTCCCCTCCCCCCCGAACCGATGTCCCTCGTCACCACCCCCGACGAGGAAGCCGCCGCGACCGCCATCCTCGCGAAGGCCAACCTCCCCCCCGACGCCCCCTTCGCCCTGCTCAACCCCGGCGGCAACAACCCCGCCAAGCGCTGGCCCCAAGACCGCTTCGCCGCGCTCGCCGACCACCTCTCCCGCGCCCACGGCCTGACCACCCTCATCAACGGCTCCCCCGCCGAGGCGGATCTGGTCAACGCCATCCTCGCATCCTGCAACGCCCTCACCCCCGCCGCCTCCCTTCCCTCCCTCGGAATCACCATCGGCGCCCTCAAGGCCCTCGCCCGCCGCGCCAGAATCATGGTGACCAACGACACCGGCCCCCGGCACCTCGCGGCAGCCTTCGGAGTCCCGGTGGTCAGCCTGTTTGGCCCGACGGACCACCGCTGGACGACCATCCCCACCCGTCCGGGTGCCCCTGAGCGCATCATCCTGGCCGATCCGACCCTTTCAGAATCCGAACTTGCCAACGATCACCCCGAACAGTGCGCGATCGAGAAGATCGAACTCGAACGGGTGGCCTCGACGGTCGATGAAGTGCTCGCCCAAAGGCAGGTCACACAGACCCCGTGACCATTGCCCTAGGGGGTGTGATCGGCCTACACTGATCCCCCTTGCGAATGCCAAGCAAGGGCCGCGGCCTGCCGCGGGTCGGAATGTTTGTGTCGGGGGCATAGCTCAGTTTTGGTAGAGCGCATCCATGGCATGGATGAGGTCAGGGGTTCGAGTCCCCTTGCCTCCACTTTGTTGAAGCGAAAGACGGCCTTCAAGGGCCGTTTTTCGTTTTTGGAGCTTCGATTCCACCAGACTCATCGCGGCTCGCCGCTGCCTCCACGTCAGTCACCACCAGTTGGAGCAGACGATTGGCGGTCACTCGGAGTTGCTCGCGCTCAACTCGTCTGCTCGCCAAGAGCCCGTTGTTGCAGGTGGTCACGGCCTGGTCGAAATCTGGTTCGCTTGCCAGTAGCGCTTTGATGCCATCACCTATGCGATTGGCATACTCCCGCCACGTGCCGGGGAACAGCGTTTGAAGTGCGTGAGTCCATTTCGCAGCCCAAGAGTCCAACTCGCGTGCGTTCAGCCACGCAAGCGCGAGTGACCTTCCGATGTCCTTGTTGCTTCGCTTCGTGGTGGTGCCTTTCACCACATCCGGCTTGATCGTCGGATGCTCCAAGAGATTGGCGAGTGCCATCATTTCGGGCCTGGCAACCCGAATACCGCTTTCGACCTTGACCGCATCGAACGTCGCCACGCGGGTGAACTGGAAACTCGGCAGGCCGTAGTGCTCGCCGTTCGACAACACAAACCGCATGAACTGGCGGCTGCCTTGGGCTTCCCCGTCTGACTCTGTGAGGAACTCAAGAAACCAATCTTCACTGCTCGGGGGATAGAGGCGAAGTGCGGGCAACTTCTCATCTGGAGTCTCGTCGGTGCCTGGAGCGCCAAACTCGCCCTCTCGCTTCGGTCTCCAGTTCTCCTCAAGGAGCTTGTCTGCGACTTCCTGCCCACTTTGTGGCGCACTATGACGTGGCACCAAGACGGTATCCACATCCTTCGTCCGCACGCTCAATGTCCTGGCTTCTCCTGTGATCCAGTAGGCTGCCGCGAGGCTGCCAATGACAATCACGTGCGACCGAAGATCCATCGGTATGGCGTTCTCGACGGTGCGAAACACAGCGTCGGGCGATACGTCTTTAGGGTTTGAAGCCACTTGAGACGGCTCCTGTTCGAAGAGCACTCACGAACT
>JBEIUO010000049.1:0-9325 GCA_040374335.1 Phycisphaeraceae bacterium | reverse complement strand
GTCTGCGCGGGCGGCGACGTCCTGGGCGACGGGTGCGCCGCACGCGAGGCAGGTCTTCCCGCCGAGGTGCGCAGTCGCCCGACAGACGGCTGCGATGTCGCGGCGCATCGCTACGAGCTGCTGCTCCTGCGGATGAAGCGCGGGCGCGTTGCGGCGAAGCTGCGCGAGTTCCTCCGAAGCCCGGGTGAGCGCGATCGTGCTCTCCGCGATCTTGGCGAGGATCACCGGCAGGGCTGTCGATGCCGGGCGGGACTGCGCCTCTTGGATCGCACGCATCGCCTCGTCAGCAGCCCGCTGCGCGTTCTGGATGTCCTCCGCGTACGGCTCCGCGCCGAGACCTTCCGACATCGCCTCGACGACGGCCTTTGCGGCCTTCGCCTCTGCCGAGAGCGCCCGCGCCTCCGTGTAGGCCGAGTCGATCGCGGCCAGCAGGACATCGACCTCTGTGAGACCAGCCCTGCGCACGCGTCCAGCGCGGTCTTTGTACAGCCCGACGTGTTTGGCTGCCAGCCCGTTCAGGACGTCCTGCAGCGTCGCGTTCGCGCCGACGCGGCTCATCAGCCACATGCGGAGCGAGTCCGGCGATCCGGTCAGGACTTCGCGGACTTCCTGCACCGGGAACACGACCCGGACGCCGCTCAGGGGCTGGTGCGCGGGCTCGAAGAAACCGCCCTTGCGGTTCGGGGTGATCGACCAGCGCGCCGACCGGCCGTCCTCCAGGGTCGCGACCGTCGTGACGCCTTCACCGGGAGGGCCGAGCTTCGCGAGCATGTCCCCCTTACGGACGACCGCACGCCCCTCAACGTCGGAAGCCGACCCGGTGAGGGCCAGCTCGATCGCGTTCTGGATCGACGTCTTCCCGGAGCCGTTCGGCCCGGTGATGATCGTGCGCTTTCCGAGCGTGGCGTCTACGCCGCGCTTCAGGTTGGACTTGACGTGTTGGATGAACATTGAACCTCCGCCCCTTCTCTATCCAGGGCGATGAGGCTTGTCAACCGTCAATCACGCCTCTACGGAAGTGCCATCCTCTACGGAGAGGCCGTGCCTCTCGGCGAGCTGGAGCAGCGCGGTGTAGTCTCCGGGCCGTTGGGGCGCGTGTTCGCCCTTGGCCCAGCGGTAGATGGTGCGAGGGGACACGCGATCTGCCATCGACGCAGAAATGCTCTGCGGGGACTGGTTGGGGAGCGCGAGGATCGCGTTGATGATCGCCTTCGCGCTGCGAGGCGTGCGCGAGGGCAGGGGGCGGCGAGAGGCGTTGGTGTCCATCTCGGAAATGTACCGCGCAGCTCGTCACATGTCAAGTGTAGACGCGCCAACCGCCTTTCCAGTCGTCCGAATCGACGGTTGATACGCCGCGTACGAGGTGCAGCGCGCGGGTTCCGACCTCGAAGAAGAGCACCGGTTTCCGCATCTCCATCGCGTGCTGGAGGATAGCCGCCGTTGCCCGCCCGATCTCTCGATCCGTGACGATGAACATGTGGTAGCGCGGCTGCCGGTCGTGGTACCGGAACCCCGTACCGACGTCGAGTTGCCACCCCTCCCACGTCCCGAACTGCGCGAAGCGCTCCTCGTAGTCGGCCAGCGCGTTGACCACTTCGACCGCTTTTCCGGGCAGGTGCGCGAGGAGCGTGGTCTGGATATCGGCGCGGAACATCTCCACGTCTTGGTCGTTGGCGTCCTTCTTCGTCGCGTAGAACGCGCGCACTTCAGTCATCTTGTCCTCCGGGTTGTCGTCGTGTCGGGGTGGTGTGCGACCTTCTCGATCGCGTCTTCAAGCGCAACCCACAGGGACTCCCGGATGAGATGCCGGGAGTCCCTCGTATCGGGTGCAGCGGTGCGGGGTGCAGAGTCTCGGAGTTCTCGTAACGCCGAGGTCATCACATCGAGCAGATCCTGTGGAATCACGCGCGCCTTGATGGACTCCTCCATAACCTGAAGCTCGTCCTCGCGCCTCCCCGACTCCAACATCCACAGGCGACGCTTCCACGACCGCTTCGAGGCGTGGGTGCGGTAGTTCCCGTGGTACGTCGCCCTCACCCGACTTCCTTCCAGGTCAGCCCGATGTCCGCTGCCGCCGTGATCTTCACCCCCGGAAGCGCCGGGTGCTCCTGATTCATCGCCTCGTTCAGCACCTGCATCGTCCGCCACGGTATCGACCCTTCCGGCACGATCCATTTCTGCTTCTCCTCGCCTGTAGTTTCGTCTTTGTACGTGATCACTTCCGCACCATCTGCGGGCACTTCGAGCACGAGCGCGTCATGGCACTGGTTGATGATGCCGGTTCCAGGACCCCATTTCTCGCACGGCACCGCATCCGCTAATGCGATGATTGCGCGGTTCATAAGTGCAGCCCCGGAGCTTTGGATTTTGAAGTTGACCAACTCGTTCGGGTTCTCGCCATCGAGGAAATCCCGGCGGCGGAAGTCGATCGGCTCCATGAGGAAGCTCTGCCGACGCCACTCGTCGATCTCGCGCTCCCACCCCATCGGGAACTCTGGACATCCGTCCAGCCACGCTTGGTGCATCTTCCGCACCTCTGCGAGCGCGAGCGACAGGTAGGGCAGCTCGGTCTTCCCGCCTTTCCCTTCCGTCTCGGTCTGACAGATCACGCGATGCACCGTCTCCACAGTTGCCATATATTGTGATGCATATTGTACACGTTTAGCTAAATCGCGGAACGTTTTACCTTCTCCCGTCCATTTTCCCTCGCCGTTTGGTATAAACAAATCACCCAGCCAGTGTCCGCCGGGGAATCCCGCCGCGTTGCGGAACGCCTCCCCGAAGCAGGCGAGCGCCGTGGAGGAGTGCGGGTCGGCCGATGCGGCGAAGGCTGCGAGGTACCGCTTCGCGCCCCAGAGCGCGGCTGCGATTCGCAGCTCAAGCTGGTCGGCGTCGGCTCCGATCAGGACATGACCTGGAGCGGCTCGAACCATCGCGCGGAGCCCTTTCGGGAAGTTCTGGGCGTTGATCGGCTTGGAACTGGACAGGCGTCCAGTGTTGTGCGACACGGTGCCGTTCGCCCAGAACTGGTGCGTGGACGGGATCGTCACATCGTAGACCTGTTGCGGCCCTGCGTCCATGACGGAGAGAACGCGCAACCAGAGGGTCTTACCCCGATGGATGTACTTCGGCCGACGTTGGCTCGTATCCCCCTGCCGGGTAGGTGCCGGAATTTCTATTCCGAGCAGAGCGCCTACAGCCTTCGCCTCGTCTGCCTGCGCCAGCAGCTCCCACGTGTGCGGCTGACGTGCTGTCCGCGCGTCTTCGAGCGCTGTGACGATCCCGATGTTGAACAGCATCATCTGGACTTCCCGGCAGAGCTGCTCGGTTCCGGTGTAGCGCCAGACGGGTGTCACTTTGGACGAGATGTACGTTGACGAGTCACGCGAAAGGCCGCGCAGGTACTGGATGCAGAATTCGCGCGGAGCCGACAGCAGCCACGAAGGACACCTCTTGTTCTCGATCCGGCGGCCGAGTTCGAGCGCCTCTGCCCAAGAGGAGAGCGCGACCGACGTCACCGCTACCTCG
Organism: Phycisphaeraceae bacterium; assembly: GCA_040374335.1. Classification (GTDB taxonomy): domain Bacteria; phylum Planctomycetota; class Phycisphaerae; order Phycisphaerales; family UBA1924; genus JBEIUO01. The sequence continues at coordinate 5,797 of JBEIUO010000049.1, read as the reverse complement.
GTGTCGGTGGCGCGAACGGTGTGTTCCCCGAACAGAGAAACGCACGCATCGCGTGTCTCACCCCAGTGGCGGACGTTTTCAGGGCGGCCCGACAGGCGAATCGAGAAAGAGCCGTTCGCGTCGTGCAGGCTTCCGTCCGCGTTGTACACCCCCATGAAGAACGCCAGCTCCTTCGACAGCTCGCGCGGTAACGTGACGGCGGTCGCGTTCGTCCGCTGTCGGCGATCCTCCGCCTGCGGCAGGTCTGTGCGGGAACCCCATACATCCATCCCAATCGGGACTTCGATGTACGCCCCCTCCTCCAGTTCGTCCATGCGGCACCATCGCCAGGCCGGGGAAGTGGGATGCCACCCGCCGCGCGAATCCTGCCACTGGAATTTGGGGCGTGCGGCGATGTGGACTTGGTGATGTGGGGTCGCAGTCAGCGTGACACCCAGCACAGTCTCGACCCGGAGCGTCGGACACACTCCCGGATTCTGCAGGTGGCTGACATCCGCGTAGTGCGCCCCGTCGTGCAGGCGGAGGCCGTCGGCCGAAGTCTCTGTCTGAGGTTCACCGAATCCCTGAAGCGTTCCGATCTGGCGCAGCCCGTCTTCTGTGAGGATCCACGTGTCTGGGGTCACGCACGTTGCGACGTGTGCGTTGTATCCCGGATGCATCCGACCTGTGCGGGGGTTCACGATGCCCGTCCGCTCCATCCCGTACTTCTCCCGCGTCTCGCGCTCGGCACGGCGGCGGAGGTTGAGCGCCTCCTCGTCTGCGACGTCGTAGTCTTCCGGTTCCGCCTCGTCGTCCCAGCCGAGGTCGGCAGACTGCGTAGACGGGCGCAGCTTGACGATGTAGGTTCCGAGCAGCTTCTGCGCCTTTCGGTACTTCCGAAGCCCGTAGATGAACTCCCGCTGCGGCACGGAGAGGTGCGGGAGCGTGAGCAGCGAGCGCAGGACATCGTCGGACGTCGCAGGATCGCCGCTCGCGGTATACCGCTCCTTCTCGTCCAGCGGAGCGACGAGGTTCCAGTCGTCGAACAGCAGGCGCCGGATCTGGTGCGGAGAACCGGGGTTGAAGTCCGCGATCGGGCTTGAGCGCCGCAACTCTTCGAGCCGGAACGCGGCCTCCTTGACGTACTTCTTCTCGTACTCCAGACGCTTCGCTTGATCCACCCACATCCCGACCCGGTGCATCTCCGCGCAAATCTTCTGGACGCGGTGATCCGCTGCAATCAGTCCCGATTGCCCCCGCGTCTTGACCGAGTCAAAGAGCGGCGGCAGAAGCATTGACGTCACGCGCACGTCCATCGCGCAGTATTCGTGGAGTTGTTCGTCGCTTTCCGCCGAGAAGGCGATTTTGTTGCCTTCCCGGTCAGTGTTGCCCGACACGGTGACTTTCCCGTTACGCCGGACGAGGATGAAGCCGGCGGGCACGGACACGCAATAGACGCGACCCGTGTATTGCTCTGTTCCGACCTTCGCCGTCTCCAGACGGGACCACCCACGCTCGCTGCCGCTCCCGCGACCGCCCTCTCGTGTACCCGGAAGCACGACCCGGTAGATGGGGGCGTGCTTGGCGGACGTTTCGCTGTAGCCGTATTTACGAGCCGCGCGACCGCTCACCGTAGCGCACGCCTGAACCCAATCTACGTTCTCCTCCTGCGTGCTGTTGTAGTTGGCGTGGGCGACCCCGTCCGTGCCATCCCAGACGAGAAGTTCGTCGAGAAACGCGATCCGGGCCTCGAGCGGCCACGAGAGGAGCCACGCGCCGAACAGCTTACGTGCTCCGAGATGATCCCACAGTTCAGCAACGCGGGGGTGCGGATCTACCCATATCCGTGTGCGCGGATTGACTGTACCTGTCTGCTTGACGCTGTACGGCATCCCCAGCTGGTCGAGAATACCCGTCAGGCGCTCGATTTTGCGCTGCTTGGTGAAGCCGAAGTCGAGGCGCCGGCTCCCGTTCGCGTACGTGACCCAACTCCCGTCCGCCTGGAAGGCGACAAGCAGGCGCACGTAGTCGAGGTCAACGGAACACGGCCCGCCGCTGAGCGTGCCCATGTGGGGCAGGCTCGCGTTCTTGGGAAGTTCCTGAACGGGACACGTATGCAGATCGGGCGCTGTCCGCCACTTGTAGACCATCTTGTGGTCTGGGGTAACCAGGAGGTCGGCCGCGTTGCTCGTGATGTGCCACATCTCTCCCGTGTACACCTGATCCACGTACGCGGTCGGCTGGACGAAGCTCACCGTGCCGGACGACCACTGCGCTACCAGCTCCCCTGCGCGGAGATCCGGGAAACGAACCCACCCGGAAGGCGTCAGAACCTCCGTTTCGGGGTCGTAGCACTTCCACGAAGGCGCGTCCGTGTAAACGGAGCCTACAAATCCCAGGCTGTGCGGCAACTCGCTCGCCGTGAGCCGGTGCAGGAGGATCGTGTCGATCTGCGGCGCAACCTCGATGCCCCACTGTGCGTGGAGGCACGTATAGTCGTAGGAACCCGAGTTGTGCCCTACTTTCACGATCTTCGGGTTCGAGAAGAACGCCTTCATGATCTCGATCACGCGAAGCTCGTCGCGCTCCGTGTAGAACTTCGAGATGCCGTCCCGCGACAGGATGCCGACGATTGTGACCCGCCCATCCGGTGCTCCGATGCCGACGCAGCGGAGGTTGGCCGTGAGCGGCTCGATGCCGTCCGTCTCCAAGTCGTACGTCCAGTACGGGACGCCCGGCTGGTTCAAGAACGTGTCCAGCCACGCAGGAGACGGGTTGTAGAGCACGGTCGGGGGCGTCCACGCCATCGTCCCGGTGAACCACCGGTTCGCGCGAAACAAGTCGCCGCGAAACACGGACGTCCACCGCTGCGCGCGGAGGACGAAGGCCGGGTGGACCGTCGGCATCACGCGACGTGCAGGCAGGCCCCGGCCCGCGACGAGATCGATCGTCCCGCCGCGAAGCGACAGGATGCTCTGGGTCGATCCCGTGATCGCGCGGGTCGCGACACCGCCCAACGTGATGAAGTCGCTGTACTGGTTCACCTCGGCCTGGAGCCGGGGCGCGCAGCACTCGATCGGACTCGTGACCATCTCCTCATAGAGCGGGACAGGGATGGTCGGGTCGCGCTTGACCGCGATCTCGTACGCCTTCTTCTTCGCCTTGTTCCGCTTGTCTTTCTCCCGGTTCTCCGCCGAAATGCGCGCGAGGAGGTTCGACAGCTCGTTCTTCGGCGGCTGGCAGAGCAGCACGTTCGTCAGGTGGACGTCGCGCTTGAGGATGCGGGCAGCGGTGAGGCCCCGGTGCAGCTCCAGACCGGACGCGCCCACGAAGGGACGCCCCTCTCGGATCTCGTCCACGCCGGGAGCCTCACCGACCACACAGATCTTCGCGCTGTGCCCTACGTCTGGAGGAACCGGAACAGAGCCGAAGAGCGGGCACTTGTCGCACTGTGCGCCGCACGACTTGGGGTCGTAGCTCATTCGTCGCCCTTCTTGAGCGAGGGGGCGAGCGGAGGCGGGAACCCGCTCTGGAGCATCGAGAGGTCGAAGACCGGGAGAGCAGGCGCGGCCGCTTCGTTGAACAGCGGTTCCATCGTCCGCAGGATGCGGCACGCTGTCGCGAAGCCCAGCGTGACCGGGTCGTGATCCGGGAGGCGCTGTACGAGTCCGGGAGCCAGCATGGCCACGAGCTGCTTGTAGTTCGCCAGGGTGAAGGGCTGATAGCCTTCCAACGTGTCCAGCGCGGCCGCAGCGGCGGGTGCCGCAGGCGTAAGGCCGATCTCGACGCGGCCCGCAAACAGCGGCTCCATCGTGCGCGCGAGGCGGCAGAACGTAGAGAAGTCAGTCGTGAACGGCTTGTAGGGAGCGCCGCCCTCGAAGACCGTCAGAATCCAGGTGCGCAGCTCGTTGTATGCGGCGGCGTCGAACGGCGCGTAGTCAGCGAGGGTACGCGGCGGCTCCTTGGAGGGAAGCAGGATCTTGGAGCTGAGCGGGCGGCCAGTGGCATCGTAGAGCGGCATGGTGTGTTCCGTACGGGGTTTGGGTGGTCGGGGGCAGGAGACGTAGAAGAGAAAGAAGAGGGAAGGGTTATCCAGAGACACGGAAGGGGGCCGAAGCCCCCCTCCTATCTCTGCGCTACTGACTGACTACTTGGCGCCGAGCGCCGAGAGCAGGTCGCCGTGACCCAGGCCGCCGCCCATCCCGTTGGAGGGGCCGGTCACCGTCATCGCGGGCAGGCCTGCGGTGTCGTCCTCGCTGACCACCGTGGGGCGGGCCTGCGGGCGGTGGATCTGGGCGGTGGGGACGAAGGAAGCCTTCGCCTTGGCCCAGTCAGTCGGGGGGAACCAGTTGACCTGATCGCGGCTGTTGGTGCTCTTGTCCTCTTCGATGTACTTGAAGTGGACGGTGCGACCCTTCACCGCGTCCAGGCTGATCTGGATGACGCCGCTGTCGAGCTGGGCCGGGGTGTAGCCCATGCTCTCCATGAAGGCGCGCCAGTAGTAGCGCACCTTGTCATTCGCATCCTTCGGGAAGTTGAGGCCCGTGGTGCGGATCGCGCCCTGGTACTCGCCTTCCAGCTCGATCTTCATCACGAGGCGGTCGGGGCGGGCGTCCATGGTGTACGCCTCGATGATGGTCCCCTTGTAGAACCCGGTGGGGACGTTCTTGATCTCGCCCGTTGCGGGGCGGGTGCCGGACACGTTGAGGGAGATCGACCAGGAGGTGTTGTTGTTGTCGGCCATGTGCGTGGTACTCCAGTTACGGTGTTGTCGTGATTGATGACGTGAATGTCGGTTGAGATTCCACAGAGTGGCTGCGGATTTGAGCGCCCGACACGGCTCAAAGCGTGGAAGTGGTTAGAAGAACGTGTTGTCCTGTGCTGCGAGGGCGCGTCGGATGACGGCGCGGTCGAGCGCGTCGCGGATCGTCCATCGGACGTACGTTTCGGAGATCCCTTTGGCGCGGAGCGTTGCGAACATTGCGTTCGCCTGCTCTCTATCCTGAAGCGGGCCGCCGTCAAGGAGACGCCGTGCGATCGTCTCGACGACCTCTTCCTGCCAGGGGGCGTCTGCACGGCGGGACACGGCGTATCCAGCCGCACGGAGAAGCTCTGCCAGGTTCATCGGCGCCGGGTTGCAGCGCGAGGCGATGTGGAGGCGGTCCTTCATGATGTAGTTGGGGTCGAGGGCGCACTGATAGACGCCGCTCCAAGGCTTGCGCATCGTGTCGAAACCGCACCGCAGAACCATGTCGAACATCGCGGGAACCTGCTCGGGAAGGTTGCCCGAGAGCTGCGGGCCGCCCTTGACGCGGCCTCCACCCTTGCGATCCTTGGGGGGCTGCTCCCACGCGTTCATGATGATGTGAACCTTGGCGAAGCGGGCCGCGTTGCGGAACCCCATCACCTGCTCGCGGAGTTCGCCCCACAGGCCGAAACCGCCGCCCTTGTGCTTCTTCTCCAGCATCGCGAACGTCTGCTCGGTCAGGAAGGAGAAGTCGTCGATGACGATGGCGTCGATGTTGGTGAGGCCCCCCTTCTCGCGGTGCACGCCGATGTGGTTGATCAGCTTCGTGACGTCGGCGATCGAGTCAGCCTTGGTCGTCTGCGGGTCGTAGCCGACCGTGCTGCGGATGGACTGAAGCGCGCCGGGGGCCGCGATGAAGAGAGCATTCGGGAAGGAGTAGCCGTTGTCCGTCGTCTTCCCGCTGCCCGAAGGGCCGTAGGTGAGGATCAGGACAGGATCATCGTGCTTTCGGGCTGGCGCAGCGGCCGGTGCCTGGGTAGAAGAGGTTGCGTTCGTGGTCTGGATCTCGGT
>JBEIUO010000431.1:0-3457 GCA_040374335.1 Phycisphaeraceae bacterium | reverse complement strand
TCATCACCGTGGGCGGCGTGATCACTGGCACCTCAGCCGTGATCATCGCTTGGGGGAAGGCGCGCGAGTTCGCGACGAAGCCGATCGACGATCTGAAGGCGGCAATCACGACGCAGATCACGAGCGTGAAGACTGACCTCTCGACGCAAATCTCTGCTCTCGACACCCGAGTGGTCTCGCTGAGGAAAGAGGTGGATGCTCTCAACGTCCACTTCGACCCCAACGGAGCTAACCTGCGGGGGAAGCTGACTGAGATCGAGAAGCGGCTCACCGCTCTCGAAACGGCAACCGTGAATGAGCGCGCCGAGCTCAAGGGCCTGCTGACAGACCTTCGGCCCATCATCCATGAACTTCGTGAGAGGCTCTGATGGGAGACACCGTGGTCAAGTACTCAGCGGACGGCAAGCTCTTCACCGAGGACGGCCGCCCACTAGAGGTGGTCGAGAAGAAGGGCGGGAAACTTCCCCGCCCTGTCGTTCATGCACTCGGCCGCGTGGAGCAAATCCTAGCCTGTGCCGACCGGCTCATGTGTCGGATCGACTCCCCAAGTCGGGACTGATGAGCGTGTAGACCTGAGCTGCGACCATGTCGCCAATGGCCTTCGCGAACGCCTGCTTCTGGGCGTCGTTGAGTGATGCACGGGCTTGCAGGAGTTCTGCGACCGTGGTCACCGCCGTGAGGCGGTAGTTCCCCGCGGCCGTCTGGCTGCCCTCGATGCGCACCATCCTCTCGGCCCACTGCCTTCCCGCCTCAGCGTTCACCACCGTCTGGGTGACGTCCTTGGCAATGTTCCAGGCTTCGCCGAGGAAGTCGCCGAAGCCCGCCCAGCGGTTCTTCCCCTGATCTGCCTGAGGCTTCTGACCAGCCGTGCCCCAGTTCCCGCCTGCAGCGGTGTAGGGTCCGAAGTTGGGGTCTTGGGGCGGCGGCTTCGGAGGGGGCGGAGGTGGGGGCGGCTGAGGGGGCGGAGTCTGGTAACCCTGTCCCTTCTGTGCTTCCTGCGCCTGAAGTCGAAGGGCGTCGATGCCGATGCCGGGGTACTTCTCTTCCATCTCGCCCCGACGCGTGGCGGCGGCGAAGCGCTCCCCGTCGGTCGAGCCCCGCTCAGCGAGAGCGTGGACGGCCAGGTATCGACGTAGCAGCTTCTCTTCGTACGGCATCTTGACGGGAATGTGACCCGACACGGAGAGATCGTCAATGCCTCAAGAGCGCTGGATTACCACGCCTCTGGTCCCTTTCGGGGGATCCTCGCCAAGGTCGAGACTGCGGAGATGGTGGTCGTACACGAACAGGTGGTACTTGTTGGCCTGATCGATCAGGTTGGACCGATCCGGGAACACCTGCAGGGCCCACTTGCCAGGGTAGTAGCGGTCAAAGACCTCCCACAGCTCTCGGAAGCCCATGACCGCCATGTCTCTGCGGTGGATGCGGACATAGAGTGCCTCGCCGAACTCCGTGGGTCGGCGGTCACACTCCAGAACGTCGTACTTCACTTCTTGGGCTCTTCGTCCACCCGACGGACGATGCGCCCCTCCTCGTGGTAGAAGCGAGGTGTCTCGCCCAGCGGGATGCCGTTCCAGGCCTTGACCGCGTTCACGATGTAAGGAACGGCCTGACGCAGCATGTTCTCTGCCAGCCCCCGTGCAGTAGCACGACCCGGTACAGGTGGAGGAGGCGACAGGAACGTCATGAAATATGCGTCCTCGAACAGTTCCCCAGGAAGGCCAGGGATGTTGCCCAACAGAGACTCATCCGTGGGCCAGAACGCCGCGTGGTAGGTGTACAGCCCGCCAGGGTTGGGGCCTCGAATCCCGTACTGGAACGTGAACTCGATGGAGTCCTTCTTGTACGGAACTTGGAGCCGTGCCTCTCCGCTCTCGTCCTCGTTCAGGAACCCGCCCGCCCGCGTGAAGTTCAGCACGGGGCTGAACTTGGGGGCCGCCGGGGCCGAGGGTGTGGCCGGCTTGGGGTTGCCGTGGATCAGAAGGAACACGGCATTAGGTCGATCCCTGGTCACGCGGAACCTCTCGGCGATCTCTCGTGTGAGCAGTCGTTGAGCATCGATGATGCTGTACTGCATGGGGAACAAGACCAGAGAGGTGGGAGGATCCCACGTCCATGTCATGGGATGTGTCAGACCCCGGTCCAACGGGTAGCCCGCCGCCGCGAACTGGTCTGGACTGAGCCTGTTTCGCTCCTCAACCGCCCACCTGATCTCGAGCATGGGGATGTGTCGATCGTAGGTGGCGACGACGCGATCCGCGAGGATGGGCAACCCCTCTTGATCCATCGCCATCAGGAAGGGGCCTCTGGACTTGTCCTTCCGCTGAGCCAGGGGGATCGTCCCCTCGAGCTCGTTGATCGTTCCGCGATGGGAGTAGAACGACACCGTCGGCACGCGGATGGCCGGCATCTCCTTTCCGCGCCGACTGGCCATGTTCAGCCCTTCTTGAACACGAAGAAGTACGCCAGGATGGCAGCAGCGGCGGCAGCCCCGACCATTCCGAGCTTCTTGTCGGTCTCGATCTTTTCCTGCTTCAGCGCCTTCATGTCCGCCCAGTAGGCAGCGTCGGCCTCTTCAGCCGTACGAATCGGGTTGCGGCGGGCCACGCTGAGGGAACTGAGCATGCTGAACTCCTACTTCCAGCGAGAGTACGTGCGAAGCCGCGGAGGCGGCCACTCTGAGGTGCTAAACCCCGGGGCGCCGGAGCACGTTGAGCAGTCGCTGGATGTCTTCCTGATCCTTCGGTCTGTTGAGCGCGACCTTGAAGCGCAGCAGATCAGGAAGGGACATCACGCACACCCCGTCCAGGTACCGGCGGTCGGACCAAGCACCGTCGACGTCAAAGCCTCGAATCGTGCGCCAGCTCGGGAGGTTGCCGCCTTCGATTTCTTGCTCCCCGATCATCATGCTGCTGTGTTCGATGGACAGGCGGGGCACGATGATGTCGATGTCCGAGTAGATCTTCCTCAGTCCCCAGACGTACAACGCGGCGCCGGCCGTGAGCATGTAAGGAGTGTCGGCAGGAAGTGAATGAATGGCCAGAAAGGCGTCGATGGTGCGCCGCAGCGCGGTCAGCGACTTCTCGGGCATCATCATCCCACCTTGTCGATCGCGTCCTTGAGGTCGCGGATCTCGGGGTGCAGGTAGCGAGAGGTCGTATCGAGGCTCTCGTGTCCGAGCAGTGCCTGGAGGGTCTTGAGGTCCATCCCTCGACGCAAGGCCATCGTGGCGAACGTGTGGCGGAGAACGTGCGGGGAGAGCTTGTCAAACTCAGGATGTTTAGCAGCGATGCCGCGGGTGTACTTCCGCACGGCATGTTGAGAGATAGGTGCGCCCATCGGGTTCGGGAACAGCCACTCCGACGTGCGATTCTGATTCTGCAGGTAGGAGTTCAGCGTCCTCTCGGCCGAGGTGCTGAGCGGGACGACTCGCTCCTTGTCGCGCTTGCCGCGGAAC
>JBEIUO010000732.1:0-2048 GCA_040374335.1 Phycisphaeraceae bacterium | reverse complement strand
CGCTCCCGCTTGTCTAACTTCGTGTTTGGAGGGTTACCAGTTGATCTGCGCGGCACTGGTCGGGAAGGTCCAGTCCGAACGGCTCGCAATGTTCGCCCACTTCCGCATGTCCTGCATCGCGGTGGGAGTCTGAACGCGAACGCTGCCGTCGGCCTGGCAGGTCACAGCGGTGTTGCTGTGACGGAAGTCGACGTACCCGTATGTGGTCGGGGTCAAGCGGGGGTTGAAGACGGGAGGAGCGTTGATGGTCCATCCGGCGCGCAACGTGTAGGCCTCGCCACGCTGGCGTCCACCACGACCGTACGGGTGGTTGCCCGGCGGCCGAATCAGGTAGTAGCCAGGACGAACGATCCCGGTGTTCGCGTCTGCTTCGCCCCAAGACCACCAACCGCCTTCACGGACGTCGCCGCCGCGTGCGGAACCGAACACGATCAACTGGTCCGGCGTGCGGATGTTCGCGATCTGCTGGACGTAGAACTGACTTCCGGAGGAGCGGGGATTGCCAATGGGTGCCGGCTCGCCCCAGCCGCCCGGGCCGGGCGGATTGGGGTTGTTACCGCGGAACGCACCCATCGTGTACGCCCCACCGACGTAGGTCCCGTTGTAGCCGAGAGTCGGGTGGAACCCAAGGGCCGCGGCGTAGGACCCAGCACCGTACCCGATGAAGCCAGCGCCCAAGGGGGTACCCACATCGGTGCGCAGGCGGGAGAAGAACTCTGAGTAGGTCGGCTTGTCGATCTGCAGCGCTTCATGGGGGAAGTAGTTGTTCCCCATGAGCAGCCAAGGCCACGTCTTGGTGATCGAACCCTCCATGCGGTATTCACGATTGAAGGGGTCGGCCGGGTAGAGTCCCCATGCGACTGCCGGCGCGTGATTCCACGCCCAGTGCGGCGCGGCCGGCAAAATCTTGTCGCGAGAGTCGGTCGCGTATGCAGTCCATGCGATCACCTGGTTGTGGCCGGTCGCCTGCTCCTGCAGGGACTTGCCCGCCCGACGAGCCTTGCCCATTGCCGGGAGCAGGATGCCGATCAGGAGCGCGATGATCGCGATGACCACCAGCAACTCGATCAGCGTGAACGCACGACGACCAACACTTCTCAATCGCGGCATATGGAGCTTCTCCAGAACTTACCCTCGCCCGTCACGAAGAACTCGTGCAGGGCATCACTCAACGAATGCATCCGTCCACCTTGGCGAATCCTCTCGCCGCGGGCGCCCCACGGATTCATCTAATCCAGACTGTACCCTATCGGAGTGGGCGCTGCAACTGCAAAAAAGACGACGAAAGAGGTTATCCACACCGCCTTGTTCGGCGGAATGGGTGGCCTCTTTCGTGTCGAGGAGAGGGTCGTGCGTGTCGAGGAGAGGGTCGTATCAGGTGCGGGGGGTGAGGCCCCAGTCGGGGTTGGTGGCCTGGTCGGCCCAGCGACGCATGTCGGAGACTTCGGGCCAACCGAGCATGGTGGCGTGGCCGTCGAGGTGGACGCCGACGGCCTTGCCGCCGTGGCGGAGGGAGACGAAGCCGCTGTTGGCGTTCGGGTCGGTCGTTCGGATTTCGTACCCCGTGGTGTTGCCACCCCAGCGGCGGCCCTGGGCGGCGGTGAAGATCGGGGGCTCGACCCGGAAGAAGCCTTCGGGCTGGCCGACGATCGGCACGGCGGGCTGGGGCTCGGCGCGGGCCGAGACGAAGGCGAGGACCTCTGAGGGGCGGATCGACTGCTCGAACTTGGTGAGGTAGACCCGGCCGAAGACCCGCTGGAAGAGGGGGTCAAACATGCCGTTGCGGTCGTTGCCGCCGACGAAGTTCACGTTCATCGAGAGCGAGGGGAAGAGGGAGATGACGTAGTCGTAGTCCACGCCGTAACCGGAGTACTCGGCTTCGCGCTCTTTGAGGTCGGCGAGGACGCGGACGTCGTCGTACAGACCACGGAAGTCCTGACCGAGGTAGGGGGCGAGGCGCCACGGGAAGCGCTGAGCGGCTTCATTGGTGAGGCGTTGGCCGGCGTGATTGACGACGTTCATGGGGCCATTGACCCATTGCTGCCGGG
>JBEIUO010000301.1:0-4374 GCA_040374335.1 Phycisphaeraceae bacterium | reverse complement strand
TCGAAGAACTTCTTGCCCGCCTTGTGCCGGTCCGCCATCGCCAGCAGTTCCATCCGCAGCGCGGACTCGATGTTGCTCGGTTCCACGCCGTCGATCGCCATCTTCAGCCCGCTCATCAGGAACGGGTCCTTCACGTTCGCCATTTCAGACTCAAGGGCCAGGATGCCGTCCCGACGGGCCCGCTCCGCAAGCTTCGAGATCAACTGGATCACTTCCGTCACCGGCATCGACTTGTTGAACATCCACCGCTTGCAGTACGCGGGGACCATCAACACCTTCTCCATCGGCATGCCCATGAGCGTTACGCTGATCGAGCCCACGCCCACCATCAGCACGCCTTCCATCGAGAAGAACATCATGAAGTTGCCGTGCGACACTTCGAAGAACACGAAGCCCAGCGCCGCCGCGCCGATCAGAAGGCCGATGATACTGGCTTTGTCCATGACGGTTCCCGGCTCTCCGGCGACAGCCCACGCGACTAGCGCGAGCCCTCGCCCGATCACTCATCGGTCATCCGCCACCCCTCCGGCAACCACGTCACATCGCCCCGCCCCAGATCCAACCTACGCGACACCGTCTGTTCCGTCTGCCCGGGCCGATAACGCGTTACCGCGCCGGGACAAACGTCCCACGCTCCCGGTCCTTCATCACACCGGGGAACCGCAGGCAACGCCCATGGGCCGCGCAGTACACCCCCGGCGCCAGCGTCCCCGCCGCGAAAATCGCCTCCGTCAGGTTCTGCAGCGCATCCGACCGGACCATCTCGAACGGCCGCATCGCGCCCGTCAGCACCACCGGCACCGGCCAGGTCTCCGCCGCCAGCTTCTCCCCCGTCACGCACAGCGTGTCCGTCCCGTGTAGCACGATGATCCCCGTCGGCGCCGGCTGGCACAGGGCCGCCACCCGCACCGTCGCCGCGATCCGCTCGCGATCTTCATCCGTCATGTGCAGGCTGTCCTTGCTCATGAGCTCGATGATGCTGATCGTCGTGTCCTCCAGCCGCAGCCGCCGCAGCATCCGACGAACGATCGACCGCCGGTTGTCCAGCGAGCCGCTGTTCTCGTCGTAGGTCTTCTCGATCGTCCCGCCCGTCGTGATGAGTGTGATCGTGCGCATGGGTCCTCAGAACAGCCTGCCAAACTCCCGCCAGTACCCCGGGTACGTCTTCGCGACGCACGCCGGGTTGTTGATCACCACGTTCGGTCGCCTCAGACTCAGCAGCGACAACGCCATCGCGATCCGGTGGTCGTCGTACGTGTCGAACGCCACCTCCGCCGCCCCGGGCCCGCAGTCGATCCCATCCGCCGGCGGTGTCACCGTCATCGCGCCGTCGTCCCCCGAAACCGGGCTCTCCACTCGCACGCCGAGCTTGCCCAGCTCCACGCGCATCGCCTCGATCCGGTCGCACTCTTTCACCCGCAGCGTCCCCACGCCCTTCAGGATCGAAGTCCCCTCCGCGAAACACGCAACCACAGCCAGTGTCATCGCCGCGTCCGGCATGTCCGCCATGTCCGCGAGCACCGGCCTGAGCACGCCCCCCGTCACCGCGATCCCCCCGTCCCGCGCCGCCACCGTCGCCCCCATCCTCCCCATCAACTCCGCAAACCCCGTGTCCCCCTGCAGGCTCCGCTCATCGAGCCCCGGCACCAGCACCGTCGCCCCCGGCACCATCGCCGCCGCGCCCCAGAAGTATGTCGCGCCGCTCGCATCGGGTTCTACGTCGTAGCTGAACGCAGGAATCCCGCGGTGCACCGGGTGTTCTTCGCTCTCTTCGCGCCACGCCCCGCGCACGCGGATCACCCGCATGCGATCGCTCGTCTGCACGCACGCCCCGAGCCGACTCAAGAGCCCGAGCGTCATCTGCACGTACGAACCGCTCGTGATCGTCCCCACCATCCGCAGCGTGATACCGCCCTTGATCCACGGGGCCGCAAGCAGCAGCGCCGACACAAACTGGCTCGACAGCGTCGTCGGCACGTCGAGCACGACGCCCTCCGCGCTCGCGGAACCCGGCGGCACGATCGTCACCGGCGGACACCCGTCTTTCCCACCAAACGTCACGCCGCACCCCAGTTGCCGCAGCATCCCCGCCAACTCGCCGATCGGCCGCTCGCGCATCCGCGCGTTCCCGTCGATCGTCACCGGCCCCGGCGCCAGCAACGCCGCCCCCGCCAGAAACCGCGCCGCAGTCCCCGCGTTGTTCAGGTTCAGCGCGATCCCCTCCACCGGCGACCGCCACACCCCATCCACCCCGCGCACCCGCGTGCAATCCGCATCCTCATCAATCCCCGCGCCCAACGCCACCAACGCGCGCCGCATCGCCTCCGAGTCGTCCGCCCCCCGCAACGCACCGCGGATCACCGATTCCCCGCCCGCCATCGCCCCCAGCAGCACCGCGCGATTCGTTAGACTCTTCGAACCCGGGGGCCGAACCGTGACATCAAAGACACCCCCGGCGCGCGACGGCAGAGCCAGTCGCGCAGGCATCTCCACCAGTGGTTTGTTCAGATCGCTCAGTGGCACGTACGCGCATCCTTCGAGGCAGCCTCAATCCTCCGACGCATCACGCCGGAAGACAGCCACCACGTCCTCCACGGGCACCACGAACAACCGGTTGTCCCCCTCAAAGTCCACCGGCACCGCGCCCTTGGGGTTGAACAGCACCCGGTCGTACTGCGCGATCGGATAGTCCTCGTCGCGGCCGACCTGCGCCGAAATCGCGACCACCCGCCCCGTGATCGTCGGGATCTCGATCTTGTCCGGGAGGTGAATCCCCGACTTGGTCTGCTTCTTGTCCTGATCCTTGCGGATCAGCACACGCTTCCCGACCGGTTCCACGGTCTCAAGCTTCGATCCCGGCCTCGGTTCCTTTGGTTCTTGCTTGCTCATCTCGCCCCAAGTGTACACCGCTTACACTTGCCGACCATGGACCAACTCCGCGGCCTCATCATCGACGTCCCTAACTTCCCCAAGCCCGGGATCGTCTTTAAGGACTTCACCCCCATGCTCGCCGACCCCAGGGGCCTCGCCCTTGCCGTCGAGCTCATGGCCAACCCCTACCGCACCATGAACATCGACATCGTCGTCGGGGCCGAAAGCCGTGGATTTATCTTCGGTACCGCCGTCGCCCAGGCCCTCTCCGCCGGGTTTGTCCCCATCCGGAAGAAGGGCAAGCTCCCCCGGGCCGTCAAACGCGCCGAGTACGCCCTCGAGTACGGCACCGACTGCCTCGAGATCCACGCCGACGGCATCCGCCCCGGCCAACGCGTCCTCATGGTCGACGACCTCCTCGCCACCGGTGGCACCCTCCGCGCCGGCTGCGACCTCGTCACCTCGCTCGGCGGCGTCGTCGCGGGCATCACCGTCCTCATCGAACTCGCCGCCCTCGCCGGCCGCGAACAGGTCCGCGCCTTCGGCGACGTCCACTCCGTTCTGAAGTACTGATCCCGCGATCCGCTTCGCCCCTTTTCTTTCAAAGCAAAAACCAAGACGCCGCGGCAACCGTTAACGGAACTGTCCGCGTCGAGTGGTGCTCGTGCGCCGCCCGTCGGAGACCGGGAGACCCACATCGTGCCAAAGACCCTCCTCGCCGCCGTCGCGGCGGCCGTGATCGCCGCGCCCGCACTCGCCGGGATCGAGAACGAACTCAACGGCCAGCGAACGAACAACACGATCGCGACCGCGCAGCAGATCTCCCCCGCCTCGTTCTCCGCGCTTGCAAATCCGAATCTCTTCACAGGCCTGCCCACCGCCTCAGTGAGCGGACGTGCAGGCGCAAACGACATCGACGTCTACTCCTTCTTCTCCCCCGGTGGAACCGCCCGCTTCGACATCGACGCAACCGCCAGCGGATTCGACAGCACGCTCGCGCTCTTCGACGCCTCGGGCACACTCCTCGCCGGCAACGACGACTCGTTCCCCGCCGATCCCGGCAGCGCCACCGACCTCGATGCCTTTATCGGCGATGTTCACCTCGCCCTCCCGGGCCTGTACTACATCGCCGTGTCGTCATCCCACAACGCGCCGCTCGCTTCCTTCACGGGCGACGACTTCGCCGAACTCTTCCGCCCCGACGGTGCATTCGGCGGCTTCCGCTACCTCGACGCCACGCCCGGTGACTCCTCCTACGCGCTCGACGGTCCTCAGCTCGGCGCCGCATACGAGTTGCACATCTCAATCCCCTCGCCCGGTCTCGCGGCGTGCCTCCTCGGCGCCGCCGCTGCTGGACGCCGCCGCGTTCGTTCCGCACGCTGATCGTCCCCGCAGGCGTGTCCCCCCTCCCCCTACTCCCGCAACCCGCTCAAGGAGATTCGTCCCATGCTCTCAGCCCGTAGCCTCGCCGCTTCCGCGCTTCTTGCGACCTTCGCCGCAGTG
>JBEIUO010000298.1:0-4384 GCA_040374335.1 Phycisphaeraceae bacterium | reverse complement strand
TGCCAGCGATGGTGGGGGCGTTGATCCAGAGCGAACCGCCGGAGCCCGAGCCCGCCGCGGAAACGCCGAGAGCGCCGTTGCACTTGATCGCGCCATCAACCGTGAGCGTGCCGGAGACATCGAGCCGCAGCGCACCGCCGCCCGCGCCACCGACGGAGTTCATGAATCCGCCACCGCCGCTGCCCAGTTGTGTGGGCTCGGTGGGTGACCCGTACTGTGCGCCGCCCGCGAGCGGGCCCGCCGCCGGACCCTGGCCCCCGTGGCCCGCGCCGGCGCCGCCGTACGAGCCTGTGGGGCTGGTGGTTCCCGCGCCGGGGCCCTGCGCCCACGCGAAGCCCGCGCCGTCGCCGTTGATCGAGGTGCCCGCGCCGATGGTCGCGTTGCCGGTGACGGTAAGCGCCGAGACGCTCCCGGTGGTCAGCCGAATGCTCGAGTTGGTGCCGCTCATCACCAACCCGCCGCCAACCTGCGTGAGCCCCGGCGGCAGCGTGAGGATGGACCCGCCGCTGAGGTTGAGTTCGCCGGGGATCGTCACCGGCTGCGCGAAGCGCGCGACCGATCCTCCCTGCAACTGCAACGCGCCGCTGAGAGTCACACTCGAGTCAAACGTCGCCGTTGCGCGGCCGGTGATCGTGACCGGCTGCGCGATGGCCACCGCGTTCGGGAAGCGGGCCTGCGAACCGCCGCGGAGCGTGAGCGTGTTGATGGCGGCGATGGGGATGAGTGTTTCGCGCGCGGGCGGATTGGTGGCGCCGGCGTCGAGCAGCACATCGGGCGTGCCGCCGTCGATGATCCTCACGATCGTTCCCGCCGCGCCGACTTCGGGCGCTGTGCCGACGATCCCGCCGCGCGCCTCGATGGTCTCGCTCGCCACCGATTGCCCGCAGTCGATCACGATGCGGCCGCCGCTGCCACCGCCCCAGCCGCTCGCCGCGCCGCCGTTGGCGCGGAACGCGCCGTTGCCCGCGAGCGTGCCCGCGATGATGTGGATCGAGCCACCCGATCCGCAACCCGCCGCGCTCGTACCCGATGCACCCGACGCGTTGATCACACCGTTGTGCGTGAACGTTCCGCCGACGACGAGCTTCACGCGCCCGCCGCCCGCGCCGCCGATGCCGAGGGTCGAGTAGTTGCCGCCGCCGCTGCCGAGGTCCGTCGGCGCGAGCACCGAGCCGTACGCAACACCGCCGGGGAACGTGGCCGCGTTGGTGCCACCGCCCGCGTGTCCACCACCGGCACCGCCCGAGTTGGTGTTGGGGCTGCTCGTCCCCGCGCCAGGCCCGGCCGCCGCGCCGAAGCCGCGGCCATCGAGCTGGAACCCGTTCTGCGAGTGCGTCCCGCGGATCTCGGCGCTGCCGGTGACGGTGAGCTCGAGCCCGTAGATGGTCTCATTGCCAGAGACGAACGCCGCCGCGGCCGGATGGGTGATGATGCCCGCGACACCGCCGGCGTTCTCGACGAGGAGCGACGCGATGGTGTGACGCCCGCTGATGGTGAGCGTGGTCCCGCGGAGGGTGATCTGCGCCGTGGCGAGCGGCACCACGTTGAGCGAGGCCTGGTCGATAATCGTGGTATCGGACGGCCCAATGGTGGTCGCGGCAGTGAGAAGCACGGGCTGCGCAAGGGCGGGCAGGGCAAGAACGAACGGCGAAAGGACGACGAACAACCGCATGGGAGCATCTCCAAAGGGGGCGCACGAAGAGCCCCGGGAGTGGAAGCGGGAGTCGGCGTCGAGTTACGACAGGAATTGGGGGGGAGTCGGGGAGGATGCCCGGTGTTCGTTGGGGTGGTGGCACGCCCGTGCGCGGTGCAGCCGCGAAAGTGATGCCCTCGTGACGAAGCCGCGCTGCCCGCCCTGATCAGCAGCCCGCATCCCACGCCGCGAAGAAACCGATGATGTCGTCGCTGTCGACCCCTCCGTCGCCGTTGAAGTCGCCCGCGAGATCGCCGGCGTCCCATGCGCCGAAGAACGCGATCACGTCGTCGCTGTCGACATCAAAGTCGCAGTCCCGATCCGCCGCGCAGCGATCGACCCAGCGGGCCAACGGCACGGTCGCGTTGCCGTCGATCGATGTGAAGCTTCCGCCGACGAAGTGCCCGTGCTCATCGTCGAGCAGGGTGCGGATGATCGCCCCGCCGGTGTTCATCGTGCTCGCGAAGGAGCCCGGGACCGGCGTCCACAGCGAGTCCTGCGGCGTGTATCGCACAAGTCCGGTGGCGGCGACGCCGTTGGCCGTCGTGAACGCGCCGCCGACCAAGACGTCCTCGGCCCCGTCCGGCATCATCGCGTAGATGGCACCGTTCACTCCAGTGGGTGGAGTGCTCCACACACCGGCCACCGGGTCGAAGACTCGCAGAACGTTTGTGGTGCTGGAAAGGCCAACGACAATGCCGCCATTGTTCATCGGTACAACGCAGCGCACCGCGGCGGCTCCGGGGATTCCCGCTCCGAGTGCAGACCACGTGCGGGCCACGGGGTCAAACCGCGCGACGCGACTGACGGCGACACCGCCCGCCGACGCGAGCATCCCGCCAACAATTGCGGTCCCGTTCGGAGCTTCCGCGATGGCGTACGCCGTTCCCGTGAGACCCGGCGGTACCGATGCGAGTGTGTCGGTCGTCGGCGAGTAGATTCCGAAGTTGGCGGCCGGTGGACCGCTCGCAAAGCCGAACGCGCCGCCGATCAGCACCTCGCCAGTGCTCAGCCGCTCCACAGCATGGACAACAGCCGCCGTCGAGAGCGCAACTCCGCCCAGTTGGCTCCATGAATCCGTCGTGGGCGAGTACCGGGCCAAGCCGGCCACGCCGAGCGACCCAGCGAACGTGAACTCGCCGCCCACGAGCACGCTCCCGTCTGCCAGTGTTTCCGCGGCATACACCGCGCGGTTCACTCCGTCACCCGCGGGTTGCCATGTTCCGCTTGCAGGGTCGTAGATCGCGCAGTTGCTGGCCGCGATACCCCCCGCGCGAGTAAACGACCCACCGACGAAAACGCGTCCGTCCGCGAGACGCGAGGTCGCGTGAATTGGGCCCGCGGACAAGGTGTTCAGCGAGAGCCACGCACCGGCATCGCGATCGAAGACCCCGAACGGCGCCGCGCCGAAACTCGCGCTGACGCTGCCCGCGACCAGCGTGTACCGATCGTCGGACGTGAGCCCGTACACGGTATAGTTCGCGTGCCCGCCGTCGGTGGTGCTGCCAAACGGTGTGCAGGTCATGGTGTCGAGATCGAGTCGGGCAAGTCCGCTCGCCGAAACAGCGCCAACCTGCGAGAAGAAACCTCCGGCGAGGACATCGCCATCGGGAAGAACCGACAGCGAGTTCACCCAAGCGAACGTGGACGCCGGAAAGCCGATCGCGAGCGAGGCGGGCAGTGGCGACCACAGTCCCGTCGCGTGATCGAAACGCGCCAGCCCGCTCGTCATGGTGCCGGTCGATGTGCGATGTCCGCCCGCGAGCATGTCACCGTTCGGGAGCACAACGACGCTGTTGACTTCGTAAGTCGATGAGCCCGTAACGAGCCCGTTCCCGTGAGCCGACCAACTCGCGGTCGTGGGGTCCCACACCGCCACGTTCGCCGCGGCCACCGATCCCGCCGTGCTGAACAAGCCCGCGACCAGCACACGGCCGTCTGGGAGAAGGTCGATGTCGTTGACCGTGGCGGGAGACCCGAACCCCGCGCGGACGCCCTGACCGAGTGAACTCCACGCGCCAGTCGCCGCGCTGCGTTGGTACACGCCGCGCCAGCCGCCGACGATGAGATCGCCGTTTGC
Source organism: Phycisphaeraceae bacterium (assembly GCA_040374335.1). Taxonomy (GTDB): domain Bacteria; phylum Planctomycetota; class Phycisphaerae; order Phycisphaerales; family UBA1924; genus JBEIUO01. The sequence continues at coordinate 611 of JBEIUO010000298.1, read as the reverse complement.
CAATCGGAGCGCGCTGTTCGCACTGCCCCCCGGGTACGAGCCCAACGAGATCCATTGACCGGTGGCGGTGTTGTAGATCGCGGCACGGTTCGAGGTGATGCCGCCGATCGTGGTGAAGGTTCCGCCGACAAAGAGCTCGTCGTCGCTCAGTTTGACGAGGCACTCAACCCTGTCGTTCGGTGATGCGCCCAGGCCGCTCCACACGCCGCTGACGGGGTCAAAGACCGCCAGATTGCGAGCGGGTGAGGTGCCAACGCCAACAAAGGATCCACCGATGACGATCCGCCCGTCCGCCAATCTCGCCGAGGTCGTGACCGTTCCACCAAAGTGAAAGCTGCCGGGAGTGGTCTCCCACCCGGATGAGCACGGGCCCTGCGCCGACGCAACCGGGATGCTCGCGCACGTCGCGCCGACAAGCGAAAGGACGACCAAAGGTCGGAGGATCATCAGAAGCTCCAATTGTGCGTGGCGGTGATACGGACCGGGGCTATCGCTGGTTGCTCGGAATCGGGTCGGTGGCCCCGTTTCGCCATCCATCACCACGCCCCCTCCTCCCCGCAAACCCCCACCCCCCTCCTCTTCATCTCCCAAGTGCCTAGTGCCCAATGCCT
>JBEIUO010000459.1:0-3310 GCA_040374335.1 Phycisphaeraceae bacterium | reverse complement strand
GGTCAACATCGTCGTCGTCATGTCCATCGCCAGCGTCAAGGCCGCCCTCGTCATGGCCTACTTCATGCAGCTCCGCTACGACAACCCGCTCAACACCATGATCATGGCGTTCTGCTACTTCGCCGTCGTCATCTTCATCGGCTTCACCTCCATGGACCTCCTGACCCGCGACCGCGTCACGCCCTGGAAGGCCGGCCCCGTCATCGCCGGTGGAACAACAACACCTGTCAAGCTCGCCCGCGATCGCTACCAGACCGCCTTCTTCACCCAGGCCGAGTACGTCGAAAACCGCCTCGTCGCCCGCCAGCTCGACACCTTCGCCCACGACATCGCCGCCCGCGCCGACTTCCTCAAGGAAGATGCCGCTGCCGATGCCATCGCCGCCTCCGAAGCCGTCTCCCACGTCGCCGGCCACCTCCGCGACACCATGATCAACAAGAAGCCCAAGGCCGGCGCCCGCCGTCACGCCGCGGAACTCCTCGAAGCCGCCGCCGCCAAGGCCTCAGGTGGTTCAGGGGCCCTCATCAACGAGGCCGCCCGCCGCCTCGCCTCCGAAGAACCCCCCGCCGACAGCGAAGCCGCCATGAAGGCCGACTTCGCCGCCATCGAGGCCCACTCCCACTCCCATAGCCACGGCCACGCCGCCCATCACGAAGACGCCGCCTCCACCCGCAACAAGACCCGCGGCCGCTCTGGCGTCAGCGGCGCCCTCGACACCGCCCCCGGTCAGCATCACGACCAGCCCGCACACACCCCCGCCCCCGCCCCCGGCGGACACTGAGAGCCCCACGTGAACAGATCCCGTGCTATCGCGTTGCTCTTCACCGCGGCGGGATTGACCAGCATGGCCTTCTCCGGCCTCTCGCTCTCCAAGCGAGTCGCCCGCTTCAACGACGCCGCCGACCACAAGCTCTACGCCTTCGCACCCTTCGACTCGGCGTCGTTCATCTTCCGCGACAAACCCGTCACCGTATCCGAAGTCGAGATCGATGGCATCCGCCGCCTCATCGTCGACTACAACGGCGACAAGGTCTCCCTCGTCGCCACCCTCTCCAACCCCGTCAAGCTCCCCGACCTCAAGTCGCACGAAGACTGGATGGCCATCTTCCGTATGGCCGACGCCACGGGCATGGACTTCGACGAACTCACCCGCCAGATGGAGGCGGGCGAGATCAAGCCCCGCCTCATCCTCGTCGCTCGCACCCCACGCCCCGGCACCGACGGCGGATGGGCCCAGACGCTCCGTAAGGACTGGGTCTTCGACTTCTACGAGTTCAAGGAAGAAGGCGGCTTCGCCCACGAACGCTGGAACTACCCCAGTGCACGCGTTGGCCAAAAGGCCGCGCCCGATGAACTCCAGCCCGGCACCTGGCAGTTCGAGGCCGCCCTCCGCCTCATGCCCCGCTCCGCGCCCACGCTCACGTTCCGCGACAACGCGATCTCCAACCCCGGGTGGGAACTGCGCACCTTCGCGGTCGGCGGTGTCGCCTTCGCGTTCGGCCTCGCGTTCACCTTCGCGCCCCGCAAGCGAACCGCTGCAGAAGTCCCGTCCGTCTCGGTGTGATTCACCCCGCGGGCTGGCTTACCTGAACACGCTCTGCACGCCGTCGTAAAGCCAGAAGTCGATGTCGTTCAGGATCTTCACCAGCGCCACGCTCATGACGATGATGCAGATGAAGCTCATGACGAAGCTCTCGGTCGTCGCACGCCCGACGCCTTCCGCGCCCGGCTTGCATGAGAACCCCTTGTAGCACGCGGTCAGCCCGATCCCCGCGCCGAAGAACGCCGACTTCACCAGCCCGCTCAGGATGTCGAACCACGTCACGAACTGCGCACTGAACCGCCAGTACAGGTCCGGGTCCGCGTCGTAGAACTTGGTCGTGATCAGCCACCCGCCCACGATCCCGCAGAGGTTGCTCACCACCGTCAGCGGCGGGATCATCAGCACGCAGGCCATGAACCGCGGGACCACCAGCACCCGCACCGGATCAGAACCCAGCGCCCGCATCGCATCGAGCTGCTCGGTCACACGCATCGAGCCCAGCTCCGCGGTGAGCGCGCACCCCACGCGACCGGCCAGCATCACCGCCGCGAGAACCGGGCCGAGCTGCTTGATCATCGACAGGTTGATGATCCCGCCGAGCCGGCTCTCCTGACCGATGGCCTCAAACTGCCGGAAGCTCTCGAGGGCCAGGATCATCCCGATGAACGCCCCCGTGAGTGCAACGACCGGCGCGGACATCGTGCCCACGAAGAACAGTTGCTTGGACAGCCGCCCCTGGCGCGCCCAGGTTCGTACCGCTCCGAGGCCGACCACCGTCGCGCCCGCGAACCGCATGAACCGACCGAACCCCGCGACCGTCTGCAGGATCCCGCGCCCGAGCGAGGCGACGACGAGCACCGGCCCCGGTGCGGTCGTGTTGGGATATGGGTTCTCGGCCATGGCCAAGGGTATGCGCCCGGCTACTCCGTCTTCCCGAAGGCCTGGATCAACGCGAACGCGGCCTCGTCCACCGCCTTCGCCGCGTCGTGCGCGGCGGTGTTGGTCGCAACCGCCACACCGAATCGCTTCTCCGGGCTGATCCACGTCACGCAGAACCACATCGTGTTGCTGCCCCCGTGGGTCAGGACGTCCCCGCCCCAGCGGCGCTTGGCCGTCCGCCAGCCCATCGCGTAGTCGTCGAGCTCCGGTCGGCGCAGTTCGCGCATGGTGGCTGCGCTCACGATGCTCCCGTCGGCGTCGCGGACGTGCAGCATCAGGAACCGGGCCCAGTCGTCCATCGACATGTGGGCGCGGCCTGCGGGCGTGATCGCGGCGGGGTTGTCCGCCGACTTGCCGGGAGCGACGGGTCGGTCGTTCTCGCGGTGGCCCCGGGGCTGGGTCACGACGTCCGCGGTGCCGGGTGCGCCGAAGCCGGCGGAGGTGATCTGGAGAGGCTTGAAGAGTCGTTCCTCGATGAGCGACTCGAACGATGGGCCGGCCTTGAGTTCGGCGATGTGACCGGCGATCGAGACGGATGCGTTGCTGTAGAGGAAGACCGAGCCGGGCACATGGTGGGGGGGCTTCGTGAGCAGGGCCTCGCACAGCAGGGCGCGGGCGGATTGCGGGGAGCCCTCGTGTTCCCAGAGTCTCCTCCAGAGTCCGTCGCCGTTGAGGTCGGAGGGCACGCCTGCGGTCATGGTGAGCAGTTGACGGAGCGTGACCCCGGCGTACCCGGGATCGATGCGAGCGGCGAGGTCGGGGAGGAGGTCGGTGAGTTTGGCGTCCCAGGCGAGCTCGGCGCGATCGACCATGGAGCCGATGAGGGTG
>JBEIUO010000070.1:0-8071 GCA_040374335.1 Phycisphaeraceae bacterium | reverse complement strand
GGAGCCACCGATCTCGAACTCGATGAGACCGGCTTGTGTCTGCTGGAAGTTGCCATCGATCTGGAGAAGCCCGGGGGAGAAACCGGGGGCGACCTGGCCGAGGTTGATGAAGTCGCTGGCGACCAGGCCGTTGCCGCCGATGCGGCCCGTGAGGATGACGTTGGAAGATGTGACGATCTCTCCGCCGTTCATGAGGATGTTGCCGTTGGCGTTGAAGTCGCCGACCACGCGGACGGTGGTGCGGTTGGCGCCGATCGAAGCACCGATCTGCAGGGAGCTTCCGGGAAGTGCGGTGAGGGCACCGAGTGTGATGAGGTCGCGACCGTTGGCGACGGTGACGTCGGCGTTTGCACCCAGCGTGCTGAGCGAACTCAGGGCGTCGAGGCCGGTGGTGCGGTTGCGGAGACGGCCGCCGTCGCGGTCAAGGGTGACGCTGGTGTTGATGGTGTCGATCTCAAAGTCGTCGGCAACGACTTCGCCCCGGATGGTGACGCGGCCGTTGGAGAAGGTGCCGTTGGAGAAGTTCGTGATCGTCCGGCCCGAGGCGAGTTCAACGGTTGTGCCTGCTTCGACGGTGAGGTTGCCGGAGGTGCTGGCTGAACCCTCGACGGTGAGGTTGTTGAGGAGCACGACGTTGCGTCCGTTGAGCGTGAGTTGACCAAGGGGGCCGATGGAGGACACGTTGGGAAGGATGGAGTTCCCGCCACCGTCGACGAGGTCGGATGCGGAACCGGAGAGCAGCACCGAGGAGTTGATGCGCGTGACGCCGGCAAGGGCGTTGCCCCGGATCACGCCACCACCGGTGGCCTCGAAGTTGCCGCCGACGAGGGTCGATCCGACGACGTTGGCGAGCAAGGCACCGGACTCGAACTCGACGAGCCCGGCGTCGGTGGCCTTGAGGGTCCCGGTGACGTTGAGCCTCGCGCCCGTCTTGACACGGAGGATCCCGGAGTCGGTGGCCTGGATCGTGCCGGTGTTGAAGCTGTCCGCGGCGCCGCCGCCGGTAAGCTCGAGCGTGCCGCCCTGGCTGAGGAGGATGGTGCCGTTGTTCTCAAGGGCCGCGGCGGTGGTGAAGACCCGGCCGGATTCGAGGGTGAGTTTGCCGGTGGTACCGATGGACTGAAGAGCGTTGAGCGACGCGACGGAGGAGGAGGCGCCGCGGAGGGTCACTTCGGCGTTGACGTTGGTGATGTCCTGGTCGACGTCGCCGGAATCGACAACGCGCATCGCGGCTCCACCGTCGACTTCGAACTTGCCACCGTCCAGGGAGCCACCGTTGAGGAGGCTGGTGTTCTTGAAGCGGAGTTCGCCGCTGAGCACCTTGATGGTACCAGTGTTGTTGAAGGCGATGTCGCGGATGGTGGTGACACCCGTGCCTCCGGACTTGATGATGTTTCCCGCGTTGATGAAGGTATCGATGCCGGATCCGTAGAGGTCGTTGTTTCCGGCGTGTGAGATGGTGAACGTCGAGGCAGCGCCGTGGTCAAACACGCTGCCGCCGGCGAAGTTGATGTCGCCGGTGCCGGTCCATGCGACGCTGGTTCCGTTGTGGTCGAAGCCGGTGTCGCAGAACTCCTCCGTCGTAGAGCCTGCGAAGACGACCGAGCCGTTTGACTCAAAATCGGCCCACATGAACATGCCGTCATTGAAGGTGGCTGTTCCGCCGACGCGGACCTTGTTGGTACCACCGTTGCCAGCAACGTACCCCCGGGTGAAGGTGAAGTTCTGGATGACGTCGAGGGTGCTGCCGCTGAGGTCCAGGACGGTGTCCTGCGCCGTCCCCGTCATCGTGAGGTGGGTAACGTCGCGGGTGGCGTCGAGGGTAACGGTGTAGAGCACTCCGTAGTTGGGGAGCGTGACGTTGAAGGTGTTGGGACCGGCGTTGTCGGGAATCTGAGCCGGGCTCCATCGCGCGGCGTTGCCCCATGAGTCGCTGATGCCGGCGACCCACTGAACCGCGGTCTGTGCCATCGCCGAAGTGGACACGGCAAGGCCGGCGGCCAGCGACAAAACGAACGCGGTTCGGTTCTTCAACATCTCGGTCGTACTCCCTCGGCGTGCGCGGCGGTGCGCAGTCTGGATCTCCTGCCAAACGATGACCTTACATCACCCGGGGTGGGTGGTCAAGGAAAAACCGTGTTGGCGGAGCGGAGATTCGCCCGTCCATGCCGGGTTTGGCGGTGGGATCGGGGTTACGTGGGTCATGGAGTGGTTTGCAGCCGCGCGATGAGGTCACGGGTCTCGCGGACCTCGGCGTTCTCGGACGTCATGGCACCTTCGGCGATGAGGGCGTCCAGTTCCGAGAGGCAGCGGGCGGCGAAAGCGGCGGCCTGGGTCTTGTCGCTCTTGAGCTCGGAGATCTCGGCCATTTTGAAGAGGGCGGTGGCGAGGTCGCGCCGGTGCTGCTGCATGGGGTCGGTGGACCAGATGAGTTCGCGCCGCTGGAGGCACTCGGCGAAGTCGGCCGCGGCGGCGGTGAGCAGCAGGTCGCGTTCTGGGTTCTTGGCGGCGAGGGCGAGTTCGCGGAGGGCGTTGGCCCGGCGGAGGAGGACGCCGGTGACATCGCGGGCGGCCTCGAGGTTGACCGGGTCGCCGGCGAGGAGTTCGCGGGCGATGGTGAGCGCGCGGTCCATGTCGGCCTTGGAGCGGGCCCAGGCGTCTCGGGCGTCGTGGGGGCGGGTGGAAGCGGAGTGGATGCGGGCCTGCTCGGCGAGTGCCGACCCGGACATGTACCACGCGAGCCACTGGTCGCGTTTGAGTTCACCGTTTCGAGGATGCGACTGGGCGAGGCGTGCGAGTTCGTCGACGGCGGTCGCGGAGAGCTGAGAGGCTCGGGTCGCGAGTTCGAGGGCCGCGGCGAGGGACTGATCGCCGGATCCTGGGGTGGCCTTGTTCTTCCTCGCACCGTCGGCGCGGAGTCGCGCGGCGGTAGAGAACAAGGCGGTGCTCTGCTTGTCGAACATGACCCCGACCCAACGGGCGGCCTTGGTGTTCGAGGAATCGGCGGCGAGCAGTGCGGCGAAGTCGCGGGAGAGTCGCTCGTACTCGGCGAGCGCGGATTCGAGCGCGGGGAGCGAGGCGGAGGGATCACCCTTCTCGGACTTGCGGAGGATGGCGTCGGCGATACGAACCTGGGCCTCAAGACGGGAGAGATCGAACGCGGCTCGCTTGGTGTCAGGAGCGTTCTGGATCGCGGCGTCGTAGTGTGCAACGGCTTCACGGGCGAGAGACTCTGCGGCGGCGAAGTCTTGACGCTGCATCCGAAGGGCAGCGAGTCGGATCTTGATGGATCCGAGCGAGGCCTCGGCGAGCGGGCCGGGGGGTTGCGGAGGCGAGAGAGGCGCGGACAGTCAGGCATTGCGTGTAGTTTGCCTCAGCCTGGTCGAGGGTGCCGGAAGACTGAAGCGAGAGACCGCTGCGAAGGTCGCCGGCGAGTTCGAGTGAGTCGGCGAGCATGGACGCGAGGCTCGGAGCATCAGGCGACGCGTCGGAGAGGCGTTTGATCTGTGTTTCGAGGGTGGAGAGGAGGGTGCGTTTGGCCTGGGTCGAACCGACGAGCTTGTCGATGGCCGGCGGGAAGTCGTAGAGCATCGTGCTCGCGAGGCCGAGTGCGATGGAGGCGTTTTCCTCGGCCTGCTCGCGTTCGGTGACAGCGACGGCCGCGTTGGTTCGGGCGGCGAGTTCGGCGTTTGACTTCTGCTTGTAGAGAACGGCCATAACGACGCTGAAAGCGACGATGGTGAGCAGGAACGCGACGGCCACACCAACAGGCATGCGGTAGCGGCGGAGGGTCTTGGAGATGACGTACCAGCCGCTGTCGCTCTTGGCGTCGATGGGCTGGCCTTGCAGGTAGCGTTCGACGTCGCGCGCGAGGTCGCCCGCGCTCTGGTAGCGGCGATCGCGTTCCTTGCGGAGGCACTTGAGAACGATGGTCTCGACTTCGTCGCCGATAGCGCGGCGGACGGTGCTGGGTTTGACGGGCTCTGCGCGGAGGATGCGGTCGAGGACGTCACGCATGTTGCCGACCACTTCGTAGGGGAAGCGGCCCGTGAGCATCTGGTAGAAGATGACGCCGAGGGAGTAGACGTCGGTGCGGGTGTCGATGTTGACGTGGACGCCTTCGGCCTGTTCGGGGCTGGCCCACGGTAGGGAGCCGATGAACTGGCCGGTCATGGACATGACCTCGCGACCGGCGTCACCGGCGTCGAGGGATTCGGGCATGGTCACTTTGGCAAGACCGAAGTCGACGATGATGGGCTCGCCGCTCTGATCGACGCGGATGTTCGCGGGCTTGAGATCTCGGTGGATGACGCCCTTCATGTGGGCGGCGTTGACACCTTGGCAGATCTTGGTGAACAGCCTGAGCATGGAGTCGAGGTCGAGCTTCTTGGCGTTGAGGTGCTCGCTCAGGGTGCGACCCGAGATGTAGTCCATGACGTAGAAGAAGCTGCCGTCCTTGGTGACGCCGCTGTCATGGATACCGACGATGTTGGGGTGGTTGAGCTGGCCGAGGATCTGGACTTCGCGTTCGAAGCGGGCCTTGCCCTTGCTGCCGCCGAACGGGCCCGAGTGCATGACCTTGATGGCGACACGGCGCTTGGTGGTGCGTTGAAGGGCCAGGTAGACGACACCCTGGCCGCCCCGGTGAATCTCGCGGATGAGGTCGAAACCGGGGAAGGTGTCTGCCGGGGGAAGTTCACCACCAAAGCCGGGGACGGGCTCGAAGGGGGTCTGGTCCTGGATTGCCGCGTTGATGAGGTCGCGATCACGGTTGCTGCCCGACGGGGGTGTAGCACCGGAGGGGGAGTTGGGCGCGGACGGGGAGTGTCCAGCAGAGGTGGGCGCGGCACTCGGGTCGGGTGCGTTGCTCGAGTCGGTGGATTTGTCGGGCGTTTCGCTCATGGCGAGTCAGTCCAACGGTTACCGCGGTCCCGCGCGGGGCCTTCACGGCTGCAAACGAAGGATGGGGCGATCACTCACTCACCCCCGGTAGAGAAAAACTGGGCTGAAGGGCCGAGCAGTTCCTTCAGGCGGTCGTGGGCGCGGGCTCGGAGCATGAAAACGGCGCCTTCAGACCGTCCGAGTTCGCGGGCGACATCGGCCGCGGACTTGCCGGCGAGGTCGTAGAGCCGGATGACGCGGGCGTAGTCAGCGGGGAGTGCGGAGATGGCCTGTTCCAGGAGGTTTCCGGCTTCGCCCCGCATGGCGACGACGCTCGGGGTGGTGTTGGTTATGCCGAGAAGGTCGACCAGCGCGGCCATGGAGTCTTCCCGGCCGCGAGCGGCTTCGACGCGGTTCTTAGGGCCGGGGCGTTTGGCGGCGTCGAGGGCACGGACGGCGTCGATGAGGTTGTTTTCGGCGAGGCGGGTCATCCAAGCGAGGAACGCGGAGGAATCTCCCTTGGTAAACCGCTTGAGTCGGAGGAAGGCCTCGAGGAACGTGACCTGCATGAGGTCATCGACATCGATGAGCGACTGGTAGGGGCCGGAGATCTTGCTCGCGAGACGGGCCCGGACTCGGGGGGCGAGGGCCTCGAGGAGCGCGACGATAGCTTCGCGGTCACCCGCGAGGGCTCGTTCGAGGAGGGTGTCAAGCTCAGGCGACTCCGACACAGTTTCTACCTTCCCGGGGTTGAACGAGAACGGCGGCGGTTACTCACGGGGTGCGGGGGGCCAATCCACCTGACGGAGCATTCGGGTGCCCGCGGCACCGGTGCAGGCGAACCAGAGCATACCCAGAGCGCACTTTGCGGACATTTCCCGAACGAGCGTGCGGTCGTCCATGTGGCGGAAGGCCCGAACTTCAACCTCGGGGGCATTCAGACGGGTTGCGAGGGCGGGTCGCAGAGCCAGAGCGATGAAAACCAGACCCACCGGCTTTGCGGGGATGTCACCCCGGCTGGGAACGGCTCCGCCGGGGCCGGCGATTCCGGTGACGGCGAGGCAGGCGTCGGCGGAAAGGCGTTCGAGGCCGCCCTGCGCCATGGCGACCGCGACTTGGGGACTGACCGCCCCGGGGCCGTCGGGAGTGAGGAGTGGCTCGGGCACGCCTGCGAGCAGGGTCTTCAGGTCGTTCGAGTAGGTGACAAGCCCGCCCCGGAAGACCGAGGACGAGCCAGGGACGTCGGTGATCAGCCGCGAGATGAGACCGCCCGTGCAACTCTCGACGGTTGCAAGACTGGCGCCGAGACTGGACAGCCGAGAGACGACCGCCTCTTGGAGCGTCTCACCGCCGGCGGCGAAGACGTGCGGGGCGGCACGGAGGCGAACTTCGCGTTCGGTAGCGGCAACCGCGGCTGCGGCGACGTCGGATGGTTCTGTGCCCTCGTAGCGGATTCGACAGGAGACAACACCGCCGGATGCGGTGGTCCCGACGAGGGGGTTGCGGTCGCGATTCATGAGATCGCCGAGGCGTTCGGCGAGTGAGGATTCGCCGATGCCGAAGCAGTGCAGGCAGCGGGTGATCACCTGCACGCCCGGGCGGGGCCGGAGTCGCGGGACAACCTGATGCTGGAACATGGAGCGGAGTTCGTTCGGCGGGCCCGGGATGCAGAAGGCGTCGCAGCCGTTCGAGAAGGTGGCGGCAAGACCGGGCGCGGTGCCACAGAGATTCGGAAGGCTCTGCGCGAGGGAGGGACGCTGCGCCTGCGTGCGGTTGTTTGGAGGCATAGAACGGGCGCGGGCCTCGAAGAAGGCCTCGATCTCGGCGAGAGCGATCAGGTCTTCAACGAGGGGACACTCAAGGGCGTTTGCAAGAGCCTGGCGGGTGAGGTCGTCGGCGGTGGGGCCGAGCCCGCCGGTGCAGAGGATCAGGTCGGCGTGATGGGAGAGACGTTTAAAGGCGGCTACCTGGGCCGAGAGGTCGTCCGGAACCGTGATGTGTTCGACGGGGACGATGCCAAGTTCAACGAGACGTTCGGAGATCCACTTGGAGTTGGTGTCGAGCGTCTGGCCGAGCGTGAGCTCGTCGCCAATTGACAAAATAGCGGCTTTTGCGTGGGCCTGTCTCATCGGCAGGGAGGGTAGGTGGGGAGAAGGGGGAAGGGGAGTGTGACGAAAATCCCCCGTGCAAGAAGCGTTGTCGGCTAGGATCCCGGCGTGAAAAAGCGGATCTACCTCGACAACGCGGCCACGAGCTTCCCAAAGCCCCCCACGGTCTACCCGGCGATGATGGACTACGGCATGAGGCTAGGGGCGTCCCCGGGGCGTGGGCACTACGCCGAAAGCCGGGAGGGGGCGAGGCTGATCGCACGGTGCAGGGAGCGGATTAACGCGTTCATCGGTGGGGAGGCCGCGGACCACGTGGTCTTCACCCTGAACACCAGCGACGCCCTGAATCTCGCGATCAAGGGGGTCGTGCGCAAACGGCGACTCGAAGCACCCGGAAGACCGATCCACCTCGTCTCAACGGACATGGACCACAACTCGGTTCTCAGGCCGTACGCGGCGCTGGCTCAGGAACCCGGAGTGACTCTGACGTACGTCGCCGCGGATCCGGCGACGGGAATCGTCCGTGCAGAGGACGTCGTATCGGCGATCACCGCGGACACGGTGCTCGTGAGCGTGGTTCACGTGAGCAACGTTTCGGGCGCGATTCAGCCCATCGAGGCCATCGGGCGAGCGTGCAGGGCACGCGGCGTGATGTACTTGGTGGACGCGGCCCAGTCCTTGGGGCACGTGCCGTTCCACGCCGTCGAGTGCTTCGCCGATCTGGTCGCGTTCCCGGGACACAAAGGGCTGATGGGCCCGCAGGGCACAGGCGGCCTCTACGTGCGGCCCGGCGCAGCGGATCGGGTCGCGACGACGCGAGAGGGCGGTACGGGACACCTCTCGGAGCTGGAGGTTCAGCCCGATGAGATGCCGCAGAAGATGGAAGCGGGCTCGCACAACACAATCGGAATCGTCGGGCTGTCCGAAGGGGTGCTGTGGCTGAGTGAACGGGGACAAGCGAGCTGCCGCGCTCACGAGCTGGAGCTGATCGGAGTGATGCTGGAGGAACTTCGCACGGGCGGAGCACGCACGCACGAGGATCGCGGCACCAGCGGACCACTCTCGGGGCTGAGGCTCCTCGG
>JBEIUO010000559.1:0-2803 GCA_040374335.1 Phycisphaeraceae bacterium | reverse complement strand
GGGTCAGTCTCGTCCGACGTTCTCGGCGACGATTCAGTACCTCCTCAACGAGGGTTTCGGCGTCATGCAGCCCAACGTCCGGGGCTCAACCGGGTACGGGCGCGACTTCCACATGATGGACGACTACAAGAAGCGCTGGGACAGCGTGCGCGACGGCGTTGATGCCGCGGAGTGGCTCGTGAGCAACGGGTACACCGACGCGGGTCGGGTGGCGACGTACGGGGGTTCGTACGGCGGCTTCATGAGCGTCGCGTGCATCGTGGAGGACCAACTCCGCGTGGACGAGGGCAAGCGGTCGCAGCGGATCTTCGGTTCGGGCGTGAACGTGGTGGGCATCGTGAACCTGCAGACGTTCCTCGAGAAGACCAGCGGCTACCGCCGCAAGCTCCGCGAGGTGGAGTACGGGCCGCTCTCTGATCCCGACTTCCTCAAGAGCGTCTCGAGCATCCACAAGGCCGACCGGATCAACGTCCCGATGTTCATCGCGCACGGATTCAACGACCCTCGCGTGCCGGTGGAAGAAGCCATGCAGCTCGCGACGAAGCTCAAGGATCAGGCGTTCGCCCGCAAGGACATGAGCCTCATGCCCCAGCTCTTCGTCGCCCCCGACGAAGGCCACGGGTTCGCCAAGCTGGACAACCGCATCTACTTCAACCAGCGCCTCGCGGACTTCCTCAAGGGCACGATCGGCAAGCAGCCGGTTGATCTCAACAAGTAATCAGGCCGCGGCCCGGCCGCTGGTGCCCTGGTCGTTCTTCGGCGACTCTGCACCCTCCATGCGAGGGAAGCGGGGTGTCGCCTGCGCGGGAGGCATTCCGGGGAGAGCGTTCGACGGCGGGGGCATGCCCGGGAGGCCGTTCGAGACGACCGGGGTTGCGGGACGCTTCACGGAGCCCGGGGGTGCAGCGGGTAGCCCGGCGCCGAGGGTCCCGCCTCCGAGCGACGCGGGGAGCTTCACGGGCTCCTCCACTTCCTGTTCCTGCTTGGGTTGCGACCCCGACGACGCGACCGCGGCGACAACGGCCGCGATGGTCCAGAGGGAACCGAAGATACCGAAGTCGATCACCAGCGCGAGGGGCGTGAGGAGCGCGGCGGCACCGTCGGCGTTGGCCTGGAGCTGACCGCTCAGGGCGTCCTGCTCACTCTCGGGCATCTGCGACCGCCTGGCGCTGGGCGCGGGAGTAGACCGCCGGGGAGAAGTCGCCGTCCGCCGTGTACACGTCCTTGACGCCGTCGGCTTCGAGTTCAGAGGCCACCTGCGACGCCACGTGGCCGAGCACATCGTCCTCGGTGAGGGCGAGGTGTTCTTTGACGGAGGTTGATACCGCGAAGAACCGGACGACGACGATCGCCAGCACGGCGGTGATCGCGGCAAGGGCCTTTCCCGCCCCGCTCGACTTCTGCGCTCCGTAGCACGACATGCCCAGCCCCGCGGCAAGTCCGATAAGCGGCGCGAGCAGCCACAGACTCCAACCGGTGGCGGCGATGACACCGCACCACAGACCCGCCGCGACGGCGGCGGAGATCACGGAGAAGAACAAGCCCTTGCTTACATGCATGCGAAAGCTCCGGAGCGGTGTAGAAAGGCGGAGGTCTAACGGCGAGCTTGGCTGGCTTCATTCGGATCCCCGACGGTTCGCCCCTTTGGGATGCGGGCTGTGACGGTCGCGATGAGGGGGACGAGGACGACGACACGTCGCGGTGAGCCAACACACTGAGGCGGGGGATAGCCAAGGGGTATCATGCATCTGATAAACAAGGTCACGGGAGACTGCACATGAACGCCACCGATCCAATCGACATTCAGCTCGCGCACGACCGCTGGGCGAATCTGAACATCGCCAGAGCCTGCGAAGGGCTCACCACCGAGCAACTGCACCGGCGATTCGAGATCGGGTGCGGTTCGCTGCACGACACCCTCGTGCACATCGTCGGGGCGATGATGGTCTGGTCGGACGTTCTCGGGAAGCGGTCCCCGCGGCCGTGGATTGACGAGGCCCCGCGCAGGTCTGCCGCGGAGCTCGCTCGGATGCTCGACGAGAATGCCCGGGACGTCGCGGCGTGCGCGCGGCTGGGCCCTTGCGACGAGATCCTGGAGCGAGAGCGGCTAGGGACGGTGTACCGGTACTCGCGCGCGGTGGTGATCGCCCACGTCACGACCCACGGGATGCACCACCGGGCCCAGTGCCTGAACATGCTGCGCCACCTGGGGGTGACCCCGTTGCCCCAGAGCAGCGTGGTGGAGTGGAGCCGGGCGGGGTGCTCGATGGGCTGAGGCGGCGGCCGGCATGGGCCTATCATCTGTTTCGCTCGGGGCGCGGCGGCCATTCGGGGCCGATCGCTGAGATGCACCCGCAGAACCTGATCCGGTTTGTACCGGCGGAGGGAAGCGAACGAACCGGAAGCACTCCAACTCGTTCGGTCTTCCCATCCAGCCTTCACGCTGACGAGGTGGCTCATGTCGACGGCTTCCCGCTTCCTCCCCCCGCTCCGCGGCGGTTTCAACCCCGGCAACACGCCCAACGTCACCACTCCCGGCTCCTTCGCCAACGCGCCGGATGTCGGCGGGCCGCTCACCTTCAGCAGCCCCGACGCCCCCGGCATGCCCGCGCCGAGCGAGAAGACAGCGTGGGACTTCTTGCCGGAGGGTTGGAGCGTGAAGAAGTGGCAAAGTGGCGAAGTGGCAAAGGGCCAGAGTGGCAAAGTGGCTGAGTGGCAAAGTGACGAAGTGAAGAGTCACTCTGTTACCTTCGCAACTGCGCGCGGCGAGACGGTGCGCGTCACTTATCCGGCCGGGTTCACG
>JBEIUO010000530.1:0-2937 GCA_040374335.1 Phycisphaeraceae bacterium | reverse complement strand
TCCACTGGTGCGATGCCACCACGCGGATGCAGATGACACACTCTAACATCCTGCTCGATGATCATTCTCGTACGCATCGCGATCAGAAGATCGTGGAGCCAACGCTGGCGTATGGCCGGGGACTAGTCGAAGCAGCCGCGAAACTGCACGCACACTGCTGGCCGCAGTCGCCCCCTGGTCTATTCGAGGCAGAGTGCATGGTCTCAAGTGCTCGGGCCGGAGAACAAGCCCTCATCGATGCGATGAAAGCGGGCTTCACGCCCGCGGAGCGAGCACTGGCGGTTCGCCTGATCGAACAGAATCCTGTCGCACGCAACGCTCGCCTCGCCGACCCGGATGGCTTCACGTGGATTCATGGCGACTTGAACCCCACCAACATTCTCGCGCCGATCGACGGTGACGGACCGATCTACCTGATCGATCATCAGCCCTTTGCACATTCAGGGGCGCCGCCGTGGCTCGGTATCCGCGATCTGGCGTACGCGATCGTCGTGTGGTGGCCGATTGAACTGCGACGCCGCTGGGAGCGGGTTCTCGTCGAGCAATGGCATTCAGCGATCGTCTCTCGTGGCGTCGTCAAGTACTCGATTGAGAAGGCGTGGCGGGACTGGCGTCTTTGCGGAGTGCAAGAGATCAACGTGCCTGCTGACTGGTGCTCGAATCCCGAAGATCTGACCAGAATGCGAGGGCTGTGGGAGGCCCAACTGCGTCGGGTTCTGGCGTTCGCCGAGAATCATGCCTGAGGGCCATGCGGGAACACAACCGTCCGCAAGAACGCTCATGGACGCTCGGATAGCGACTCTCTCGACCAACCGTCGCGGCGGATCGGAGTTGTCTCGTGTGGGCCAGCGTCAACGGCAAGCCCCTTCGTTGACGTTGAGTGTCCGGCGTTCTGTCAGCGGACACGCTCAGCGACATCGTGAGTCGAGCGGAGGAAGCGGCGGCCGGTCTTGGTGGTCCGCAGGATGTAGACGAACAAGCGGTCGTCTCGCACGCGAGGTCCACCAGCGAACGAGAAAGCAACCGGGAAGTCGCACGCTTCTCAGATCAAGGGGGTGAGACTACACCGACAGAAGCACTCTTGGAAGGCGTCAGGGTGTGAGAGCGGAGATGCGCCGTTTGCAGGCTTCGGTCGAGTCTGGACGGGCACCGTGCCCCCTCTGACGCTTACACTGCCCCCCGTGCAACCCGCAGCAATTGGTCCATTCCAGATCCAGCGCGAACTCGGCCGTGGCGGCATGGGCGTGGTGTACCTCGCCACCGACATCAGACTCGACCGGCCGGTCGCCATCAAGGCCCTGCCCGCCAACCTCGCTGCGGATCCCGACCGACTCGCACGCTTCCAACGCGAGGCGAAGGTTCTTGCCTCGCTCAACCACCCGCACATTGGAGCGATTCACGGGCTCGAGCAGTCGGACGGGCAGCAGTATCTGATACTCGAGTACATCGCGGGCGAGACGCTCGCGGATCAGCTCGGTGCGGGCCCGCTACCGGTCGCCGATGCGATCGGACTCGCGAAGCAGATCGCCGAGGCGCTGGAAGCCGCGCACGAGAAGGGCGTCATCCACCGCGACCTCAAGCCCGGCAACGTGATGGTGACCCCGGATGGTGCGGTCAAGGTGCTCGACTTCGGCCTGGCACGCACCGCGGACGGGCCTCCTTCCACGACCGCGGCGATCCCGCAAGCGGATCTCGCGACTGTCGTGGCGCCAACTCGCCATTCGCCCACGATCCCCGGTGTCATCATGGGCACTGCAGGCTACATGAGCCCCGAGCAGGCACGCGGCGAGCCCGTGGACAAACGCTCGGACATCTTCTCCTTTGGCTGCGTGTTGTACGAGATGCTCACGGGCGAGTGTCCGTTTCCCGGCGAGACCGTCACCGACTCACTCGGCGCGATCCTGCACAGCGAACCGGACTGGTCAAGACTCCCCGACACCACGCCGCGGCGAGTTCGTGAGTTGCTCGCGAACTGCCTCCAGAAGGACCGCAAGAACCGCCTTCACGACATCGCCGATGCGAGGCTGGAACTCCAGCGTGCGATCGTGGAGCCGCGTGGTGTCGAGGATGCCGCAGGGGCGGGGCGACGCTCGCGGCCAGCGGCATTTCCGCTCGCGATTGCCGGCGCGATCGCGATCATCGGCGGCACGTTCCCGCTGTGGTCCGGGCGCGTGGGACTGGGCGGTGCGAGAGGTGATGAGGCGAGTGCGAAGCAGGTGGTGAGATTCACCATCGAGCCGCCCGCGGGGTACACCCTGCCGCTATTCGTGGGGTCCGGAGTTGGCGTCACGATCAGCCCGGAGGGCGATCGGATCGTGTACGTGGTGAACACCAACGACACCTCGCATCTGTGCGTGCGGGATTTCGCAAGCGGCGAGTCGCGGGTGCTCGCGAACACGGAGGGGTGCGCCGCGCCGTTCTTCTCCCCCGACGGTCAGTGGATCGGGTTCGTCGCGAAGGGGCGCCTGCTGAAGATGCCCGCGGCGGGCGGGCCGACGCTCACGATCTGCGAGGTGACGAACTTCGTGTCGTTCGCGTGGCTCGATGACGGAACGATCGTCTGGGGGGCATCTCAGTCTGGACTTTGGCGTGTGAGCGCCGAGGGCGGTACCCCTGTGCGCCTGGCCCAGGCCGGGGCCGACACACAGCCGCTCGAGCAGGGCAAGCCCGTGCTCGCGTTCGACGTGCCTGCGCGTGTGCCCGGTGCCGACTACGTGCTCACGACCGCGTGGGACGGCCCATCGACCGAGAGCTTTGTGCTTCTGGCTGTCTCGCTCAAGGACGGTGCGGTGCGCACCGTGCTGCGTGCCGCGACGGAGCCGCGTCTCATCGCGCCCGATCGACTGGTCTTCACACGGGGCACGACGGTCATGTCGGCGCCGTTCGATCCCGTTCGCGGCGCGATCATCGGTGAACCTAAGGTCGCCCTCGAAGGCG
>JBEIUO010000457.1:0-3311 GCA_040374335.1 Phycisphaeraceae bacterium | reverse complement strand
CGCTAGCACCATCTGTCCAGTTCATCACGCGTCTTTCACCAATGCCCAGTCCCTAGTCCCCAGTGCCTATTTCCCATGCCCACCACCCGCGACTACTACGAAATCCTCGGCGTCGCAAAGACCGCCGACGCCGACGAGATCAAGCGGGCCTATCGCCGTCTCGCCATGAAGTACCACCCAGACCGCAACCCGGGTGACACCGAAGCAGAGGCGAAGTTCAAAGAGTGCGCAGAGGCTTACGAAGTCCTCTCCGACGACCAGAAGCGAAAGATCTACGACCAGTACGGCCACGCCGGCCTCAAAGGCGCCCCAGGTGGCGGCGCAACCCACGACTTCTCTCGCATGAATGTCGAGGACATCTTCTCGATGTTCAACGACATCTTCAGCGGCGGTGGGGGAGGGTTCGGAGGGGGCGGTCGCCAACGCGGGCCCGCCCGTGGCTACGACCTCGAAACCGAAGTCGTCCTCACCCTGGAAGACGTTCTCGCCGGCGTCGAACGCGATGTCGAGTTCACCCGTCTCGACGTCTGTGAGAAGTGCACCGGCACCGGCGCAAAGGCCGGCTCCAAGCCCGTCCAGTGCCCGACCTGCGGCGGCCACGGCAAAGTCCAGCAGAGCGGCCTCGGCGGCATGTTCCGCATGGTCACCAACTGCCCCGCCTGCGGCGGTCGTGGTCAGGTCGTCAAAGAGTTTTGCGACGCCTGCCGCGGCAAGGGCCGCCAGCCCAAGAAGCGAACCATCGCCGTCAAGATCCCGCCCGGTATCCATGACGGTCAGGCCGTCCGCGTCCAGGGCGAAGGCGAACCCCCACCCCCCGAGCTCTCGCCCTCCGGGCAAGGCGTTCGCGGCGATCTCCATGTTGTCGTCCGCGTAAAGCCCCACAAGGTCTTCCAGCGCGAAGACGATCACCTCGTCCTCGAGATGCCGCTGAGCTTCACCCAGGCCGCCCTCGGCGCGGAACTGGAAGTCCCTACACTCTCGGGTAAGTCCAAGCTCACCATCCCGGCTGGCACGCAGTTCGGGGCTCAGTTCCGCGTCTCCGACGCCGGACTCCCGAACCTCCGCTCCGGTCGCAAGGGTGACCTCGTCGTGATCGTGCGGATCGAGACGCCCCGCAAGCTCAACAAGGAGCAGGAAAGGCTCCTCCGTGAGTTCGCCGCGACCGAGGGCGTCCACGGCGTCTCGCCGGAGAGTCAGAGTTTCTGGAAGAAGGTCAAGAACTTTCTCGACGGCTAACCGCCGTGCGGAGTCCTCATGTTCGGTTGGAGGAAGAAGATGTCGAACGACGAAACCGGGAAGCAACCCGAGGGTGACCATCACGATTGCTGCGGCGGAGACTGCGGTGAACAGGTCGCCCCAGGCGCCCTCGAGAATCAGATCGCAGAGCTCAAGTCGCAGGTCGAGGAGGCCAACTCTCGCGTGCTGCGCACCCTCGCCGACTTTCAGAACTACCAGCGCCGCGCACTGAAGAACGAGAACGATGCCCACCACAGCGGCGCAAGCTCCGTCGTCAAGAGCGTCGTCAACGTGATGGACCACTTCGACATGGCCCTCAACGCCGACCTCTCGAAGGCCTCCGTTGAACAGGTCATCGCCGGCGTTCGGGTCATCCGCGAGGAACTCCTCAAGTCCCTCGGCCAGCACGGCGTCTTCCTTCTCAGCCCTCAGCCCAACGATGAGTTTGTCCCGGGCCGTCACGAAGCCGTCATGCAGCAGGCCGCCGAAGGCATCGAGCCCGGCCGCGTCGTCGCCACCTTCCGCGTCGGCTACGCCATGGGCGAACGCGTCCTCCGCCCCGCGCAGGTCTCCGTTTCTCCCTCCTGAGTCCACCCCATGCCCACCTACGACTACAAGTGCAACGCGTGTGGCCATCGCTTCGAGCACTTCCAGTCCATGTCCGACAAGGTGCTGAAGAAGTGCCCCAAGTGCGCGAAGAACGCCCTTGAGCGGCTCATCGGCACCGGTGCCGCGCTCATCTTCAAGGGCTCCGGCTTCTACCAGACCGACTACCGGAGCGAGTCCTACAAGAAGTCCGCCGAGTCTGACAAGCCGAGCGAATCAAAGCCCACCGAAACCAACGCCAGCGACGCCAAGCCCGCCGAGCCCAAGGCCGCCGATCCCGCGCCGGCGCCCAAGGCCGAAGCCAAGCCCACGCCCGTCGTCGAGCCCAAGTCCGCGTCGAAGCCCCGCAAGTCCGCCAAGAAGCGGTAGCCCGCCTTCGCAGGAGAGCCCGATGAACGTGACGCTGGCGCAGATCGGGCTCGCGGTCTTCATCCTCGTCGTGGTCTTCGGTGCCGCGGAGCTCGGGTTCCGCTTCGGCCGACGATTCCGCAAGCAGAAAGACGTTCACTTTCCCCTCGGCGCCGTCCAAGGTGGAAGCCTCGGCCTGCTCGGGTTGCTCCTCGGATTCGCCTTCTCTGGCGCGTCCTCGCGATTCCTCGAACGCCAGGACATCCTCACCGCCGAGGCCAACGCGGTCGGCACCGCTTACCTGCGCGCCGACCTGCTCCCGCCCTCTGCCGGTGATCTCGTCCGCCAGGAACTCCGAGGCTACCTCGAAGACCGGCTCACGCTCTTCGCGGAACTAAGTCGCGACACCGCCGCGCAACTCAACGACAACCTCGAGGCCCGCCACCGCGCCATGTGGTCCGCGGCAGTTGAAGCCGTGCGCGACAATCCGCCGCTCGCCGCGCTCGTGCTCCCCCCGCTCAACGAGGTGATCGATCTGCTCGCCGCACGCAACGCCGCCGCCCTGCGCCACCTCCCTATCCCGGTGCTTGCACTGCTCATCGCCTCCGCCGCGATCTCGATGACCGTGATCGGCTACGGGGCCGGCGCAACCGGGAACCGTCACACCAGCATCGTCGGTGCGCTCGGGCTCCTCATTGCGGTCTCGCTCTGGGTCACCATCGACCTCGACCACCCCCGCATCGGCCTCATCCGCGTCAACGACCGCGCTCTCGCCGATCTCGCGGCATCGATCGACAGCGGGGCAATCGGTGGCACACCCCGACGCGCCACGCCCGAGCAACCGCCCGTACACTGAGCGGCATGCCACAGCAGGGCGGTCAGCACCACCAGAAGTTCAGCCCCGGCAGCGATGTCTCGCCCGTCCGTGTGTTCGCGCTCGTCATCGTCGTCGTCTTCGCGGTCGAAGCCGGCATCATGCTCGCCCTCGCGCGGATCTTCCCACGCGACACGGACTCCGCGTTTCTCTCGATCGTTGACTCGGTGGTGCTGGTGGCGTCGCTCTGTCCGGTGCTGTGGATCCTCGTTGTCCGCCCGCTCCGCGCGCTCGTATCGCACCGGGG
>JBEIUO010000544.1:0-2885 GCA_040374335.1 Phycisphaeraceae bacterium | reverse complement strand
GCGGATCGCGGAGAGTTCCAACGCTGTTCCTTGTGCGGCCCGGGGCACGACCTCGGGGGGGTGGAGATGGTAATCCTCGGGGAGGTGGTTGGGCGGTGAACCCGGTTGGAGGAGCGAACGTACGCTGGGGGATGCGATGGCTTCGAACGGTGGTGGATGACGCGCTGGGGCGATCGAGGTATCGGCGCCCGGACGAGATGCCGGTGGTCCCGCGGCATCGGCGCGCGATGTGGTGGCTGGTGATGGTCGCGTGCGTGGCGTCGGTGGCGATGTTTGTTTTCTCTGCGTTTTCGGTGAAGATCGGGAGTTGGCGATCGATGGTTCAGATCGGGGCGGGGAAGGCTGTGGTGTGGTGGTCGCCGGGTGCGACGACTCCGCCGGGGACGACGGTGTACGAGCTCACGACGGGATGGCCGCCGATCGAGTGGCCACGGGTCACGGTGGCGGGGAAAGTGGTGACGCCCGGGACGGCGTGGTCGGCGCCGCTGTGGTATGCCAGTGTTCCACTGTGGTGGATCGCGGGAGGGTTGTGGCTCGGTGTTGCGGTGCTGGTGGTGCTGCGGCTTCCATGGGGGTATTGCAGGCGATGCGGGTACAACTTGAGGGTAGTGTCACCGCTGCGACCATGCCCTGAATGTGGGGGAGAGAACACGAGATCATGATCGTGCGCTGCTGAGTGGGGTTGAGCGGTTCTGCTAATGTGCGTGCGAATGGACTCACCGTACACACAGGCCGTGGTAGTACTGAT
This sequence comes from Phycisphaeraceae bacterium, assembly GCA_040374335.1. GTDB lineage: Bacteria > Planctomycetota > Phycisphaerae > Phycisphaerales > UBA1924 > JBEIUO01. Next base: position 2,137 of record JBEIUO010000544.1, on the reverse strand, counting down.
TGCGGAGCCGGCGGACCCGGGGATGATCGAGAAACTTCTCGCTCCGCTGTGCCCAGAGTCGAGCTCGCCGGGGTCGCGCGGCGGTGGGTGGATCAACGGGTATCCGTCGTGGCGAGTACCGATCAACGGGCACGCCACTGGGCGCGCGGAGATCCTGGTCGCCACGGAGGGGTACCCGAGGAACCTGGGCGAGAGCACGTGCGACGAGATGACGCAGGCGTGTTTCGCCGCGGGGTGCATGGGGCCGTTCGCGTTGCCCTCGCACGCGGTGAACCTGTCGGCGTTGCCCGCGCACAAGGGCGTGATCGTGGTGCGGACGTCGTACGCGTTTGGCAAGAATCCGGCGGATTCACCGGCGAGTGCGAATCCGTTGCTCGATCTGGCGTTTGCGACCTCTGTTGCGGCGCGACTGCTCGGGGCATTGCCCGGGGCGTACTACTTTTCGCCGGCGAGCGGTGTCGTGCTCAAGGGCGCGGAGTTCGCTGGGATCGCGACGAAGTTCAAGGGACTGGACACGCCGCCGATGCCGCTGTGGATCCGTTGCCGCGCGTTGACACCCGCGCCGCAGTCGGCGTTGCAGACGGTGGACACGGTGGGGATGGCGCAGCTGGGCCAGCAGGACCTGGAGGCGTCGTACGTGCGGGGCTCGACGGGGATCGACGCGTCGAAGGTGGCGATCATGCTGATGGGGATCGCGGCGGAGACGGTTCGGGTACGATCCGCGGTGATGGCGGCGCGGAACGGGCCGGGCGGGCTGTGGACGCCGGACGCACCGCACGTGGCGATCGGGGCACCGACGCGGAGTGTGATCCGCTGGTCCCGGGTTTTGCCGATGTGAGCGGGCCGCCGTGAAGGAGCCGTTCGATGAAGCGCACCTGGAGCGTGTCTGTACTCGGTATGCTCACCTTGGCCGGGTTTGCCGCGGTGGCCGAACCGGCGCGAGGACAAGAGATGTACCGGAATCCGCCCGCGGCGGTGATGAAGGTCTTGGATGCAGCCCCGTCGCCGTCGGTGATGCTTGATCCGACGCGCCGGGTGGTCATGTTGATGGCGAACGAGGCGTTGCCGCCGATCTCGGATCTGGCGGCTCCGATGCTGCGGCTCGCAGGTGGGAGATACAACGCGAAGGCGAACAGCCCGCACTCGCCGCGGTCGTACGTGGGAGCGACGCTGAAGTTCCTGGACGACGGTCGCGAGGTTGCGCTCGAGTTGCCTCGGGACGCATCGATTGAGGCTCCGTCGTGGTCGGCGGACGGGGAACGGTTCGTGATCCCGGTGCGGTACGAGGACGGGGTGGAGTTGTGGGTGGGCGAAGTCGCGAGCGGGAAGGTGAAGCGGCTGATCGGCCGAGAGTTGAACATGGCCTCGGGAAGCGTGGCGCGGTGGATGCCCGACAACCGGACGCTGCTGTGCCGGTTCATTCCGTCGGGGCGCGAGCCGATGCCGCAGGAGCCGCGGGTGCCGGAGGGGCCGGTCATCCAGGAGACCAGCGGCGTGAAGGCGCAGGTCCGGACCTACCAGGATCTGCTGCAGAACGCGCACGACGAGAGGATGTACGACTGGCTGCTGACGACGCAGCTTTCGCTGGTGAATAGCGAGACCGGGGCGAAGAAGGACGTGGGTTCGCCCGCGATCTTCGCGATGATCGATGTCTCGCCGAGCGGGGAGTACCTGCTGGTCGCGAGGACGGTGAAGCCGTACTCGTACCTCGTGCCGGACGCGATGTTCCCGGAGGTCTTCGAGGTATGGACACTCGCGGACGGGACCGTAAAGGAGTTGCACCGCGCGGGGCTGCGCGAGCAGATCCCGATTGAGGGCGTCGAGACGGGTCCGAGAGACTTCGCGTGGCGCGACACCGCACCCGCGCAGCTTGTGTACGCCGAGGCACTCGACGGCGGTGATCCCAAGAACAAGGCGGATTTCCGCGACCGCGTGCTCACCCTCGACCCGCCGTTCGCCGCGGCACGCGAGGCGTTCAAGACGCAGCACCGGTTCCGGGGCATTTCGTGGATGGCACCGGCGGAGGGCATCGAGCGGGGCGGTTCGCTCGCGTTGGTCAGCGAGTACGACCGCGACCGCAAGTGGAGCAAGACGTGGGTGTACAACGCTTCGGACTGGAGCGAGAGCCCGCGCGTGC
>JBEIUO010000209.1:0-5400 GCA_040374335.1 Phycisphaeraceae bacterium | reverse complement strand
GGGAAGACACCACACCGCCGAGTTGGCGGGCGATGCTCGAGGGTGTTCTGGTGCCGTCGAAGTAGAGTTCAAGGAACGCGTCGAGGTCGATGGTCTTGGTTGTTGTATTCATGTTGACAACGTAACGGGATGACGCGAGGAGGCAAGGGGGTGCCGGTGAAGACGCGCGGCGCCACTGCCAACCTGTTGTCAGTTTGACCTCGCGGACCCGTGGGTTTTGCGGGGAGCAGTGACGCGGGGTTTGCGCTTCTCGGACGTAGGGTCAGGCACGGACGCGGCGGAGGGCGAGGATGAGTTCGACCTGGCCTGTGGGGCAACCGGTCTCGCGTGCGATGTCGATGGGGGAGCGGCCGGCGTCGGCGAGGGCGTGGATGCGGGCGTGGAGCGGGTCCTTCGGTTCGACGAGCATCGAGGGAGTCGCGGGCAAGGAGCGGAGGGTGGCGATGCGTTCGTCTGCCGCGGCGATGAGGGATTCGAGATCGGCGGCGCGGCGGTCGAGCTGGGCGATGAGGTCGCGGGTGATGTGGTTGAGTTCGGCGGCGTCGGCGTCGGGCTTTGGTGCGTGCGGGGTCTGGAGTTTGGCGGCGTGGCGGCGGAGGGCGAAGGCGGCGACGACGATGGCGGCGATGAGTGTCGCGGAGATGGCCCACTGGGTGTTGGACATAGCGGGCGGGGCGTCGGGGAGGGGGCGGGGCTGGAGGGAGTTGGACTCTGGGACGGTTTGCATGGGTGGTTGTGGCGTTACCGTATCATGCGAGCGTGAGCGGTGCACGGGAACAGGATGGGCTGCGAGAAGCGGTGCGGCGAGAGCCTGCGGCGCGGAAGATGGTGCGCGCGTGGAGGCGGCTCACGGGGGATGATGGGGTGACGGTGGTGGCGTGCTCGGGGGGCGCGGATTCGACGGCGTTGCTGCTGGCGCGGTGGGGGGCGGGGGCGCGTGTTGTTGCGGCGCATGTGGTACACGACATGCGGTCGCGTGAGGAGAGCGAGCGGGATCGGGATTGGGTGGCGGGGTTGGCGTCACGGCTGGGCGTGGCGTTTGCGAGCGAGGGGGTCGAGGCGCGGGAGATGGGCGGGAATCTGGAGGCGGCGTGTCGGAAGGCGCGATACGCGGCGTTGGCGCGGATTGCCGCGGGAGCGGGCGCGACGTGCGTGGCGACGGGGCATCACGCGGGGGATCAGGCGGAGACGGTATTGATGCGGCTGATGCGTGGGGCGGGGCCGCGCGGGCTTGGCGGGATGCGGGCGAGGCGGGTGTTGAGCGTGGAGCCTCGGGTGGTGCTGGTGCGGCCTGCGCTGGGGGTGGAGCCTGCGGAGTTGCGGGCGATGTGCGAACGGCTTGGGGTGAAGTGGGTGGAGGACGCGACGAACGCGGATGTGACGCGGGTGCGGGCTGCGGTGAGGCACGGTGTGTTGCCGGGGTTGGTGGGGATTTCGCCACGGGCGTTGGAACGGATCGGGGTTGCGGCGGAGTTGTGCGCGGAGAGCGCGGCGGTGGTGCGGAGCGTGGCGGAGGCTGCGCTCGCGAAGGGCGTACGGGAGGCGGAGGGCGTGGTGTTCGCGAGGGCGGGGTTGCGGGCGTTGCCGGCGGTGGTGGTTGGGGAGTGCGTGCGGCTGGCGGCGGCGCGAGAGGGGCGGCGGGATCGGCTTTCGTGGCGGGTGGTGCGGCCGGTGGCGGAGGCGATTCGGGATGGGAAGGAGCACCGACGGGAGTTCCGGGTTGGGTCGTCTTGGTGTGTGGTGGACGCGTCGCGTATCCTGATTCGGGCGCACGAGGAGACTGAACGATGAGCACGCAGAGCATTAGCGTTGACGAGTACCGGGTTCGGCGTGAGCGCGTGCTCGCGGAGTTGAACGGCGCGGTTGGATTGGTCGCGGCGGGAGACGCGGGCGGCGGGCTTCACGGCGTGTACAAGCCCGACAGCCACTTCGCGTATCTGACGGGGATCATGGCGGAGCCGGGAGCGGCGGTGCTGTTTGATCCGGGGGCGGATGATCCGAAGCGGCGGGTGATTCTGTTTCTGAAGCCGCTCGCGCCGGAGGTGGAGGCGTGGGACGGGCTGCGGGATCCGATCTCCGCGCAGCTGAAGGCGAAGCACGGGTTCGACACGATCATGCGGACGACGCTGCTGCCGCGGATGCTGACGGCGTCGGCGAGGCTGCGGAAGCGGATGGCGTGCCTGCACTCGTTCGCGGTGTACGACGCGCCGGTGTCGGCGGATCTGGCGGCGTTTCGGAAGGTGAGCGAGCGGGTGCTGGGGTGTTCGATCGAGGATCGGACGAACATGCTGCCGGCGATGCGGGCGGTGAAGTCTGGCAATGAGCTGGCGCTGATGCGGAAGGCGATCGAGATTACGGCGGATGCGTACGCGAAGGCGCGGGGCGTGATGAAGGCGGGGGTGAACGAGCGCGAGGTGCAGCGGGCGCTGGAGCAAGAGTGGTTTGGGAAGGGTGCGTCGGGGAACGCGTACAACCCGATCGTGGGCGCGGGGAAGAACTCGACCGTGCTGCACTACAACCACAACAACCAGGAGATGCGGGCGGGGGATGTGCTGCTGATCGACGCGGCGGCGGCGTTTGGCGGGTACTGCGCGGACATCACGCGGACGTACCCGATTGACGGGAAGTTCACGCCGCGGCAGCGCGAGGTGTATTCGCTGGTGCTCGAGGCGCAGATGGCGTCGATTGAGGCCGCGAAGCCGGGTGCGTTGATCCACGAGGTGGACGAGGCGTCACGGAAGGTGTTCCGGAAGGCTGGGGTTGAGGACTACTACATCCACGGGATCGGGCACCAGCTGGGGATGGATGTTCACGACGCGACGCCAGACGGGCCGTACGTGCCGGGGATGGTGACGACGATCGAGCCGGGGCTGTACTTCCCGGACGAGGGGCTGGGCGTGCGGATCGAGGACGACATCCTGATCACGGCGAACGGCAACGAGAATCTGTCGAAGCAGATTCCGAAGCTGCTCACTGAGATTGAGGGTTGATTAGAGCAGGACGCGGACGAGGGTTTCAACAACCATTGCGCCCATGATGAGGGGGAGGTGCGCGATGGAGAAGAAGAAGACCGCGCGGGCTTCGGCGCGGGTGCGGCCGCGGACGAGTTGGTAGGCGAGGGTGCAGAAGACTCCGGCGGTGACGCCGGCGATGGCGATGTAGACCCAGCCGAGTTGGACGGGGAGGAGCCAGGCGGGCGCGAGGGTTGCGGGGACGAGAAGGATGGTCCAGCGGATGATGGTGGACGCGGTGCGGCGTTCGCCGTTTTCGACGACGGGGAGGACCTTATATCCGCCCTTGGCGTAGTCGTCGCGGTACATCCAGGCGATGGCGAGGAAGTGCGGGATCTGCCAGACGAACATGAGGGTGAAGAGGGACCAGCCGCCCCAGCGGGTGAGTTCGGCGAGGGGCGAGCCTTCGGCGGCGGCAACCCAACCGATGAGGGGCGGCAGTGCGCCGGGGATCGCGCCGACGAGGGTCGAGAGCGTGGTGCGGGGCTTCATGGGGGTGTAGATGAAGACGTAGACGAGGACGCACGTGGCGGAGATTGCCGCGGCGACCCAGTTGGTGAGGAGAGCGAGGACGAGGACGCCGACGATGGAGAGGGCGATGCCGGAGGAAAGGACGGCGAAGGGTGTCGCGCGGCCGGAGGGGAGTGGGCGGTTGCGGGTGCGATCCATGCGGGCATCGCGGTCGGCTTCCATCCACTGGTTGATGGCGTTTGCACCGGCGGCGGAGAGGGCTGTGCCGGCCATGCAGGAGAGGCCGATGACGAGGAGCTCGGAGAGCTTCCAGGTTCGGGCGCTAGCGGCGAGGATGAAGCCGACGGTGGAGGTGACGGTGACCAGACGGGTGATGCCGGGCTTGGTGGCTTCGATGAGAGGACCGACGAGCGAGGCGGGTTTGGCCTGGGCTCGGGCGTCTTCGGACAGAGGAATGCCGCTGGCGAGTCTTGCCACCTCGTCACCTCGAAAGAGCCGTGGAGGCTCGTGCGGGAAAGTACCACAAGTTCCGGTCGGACAGGAATACTAGGCGGCTGTTTGGCCGCATTCCGGGCATGTGGCGGAGGGGGGGAGGCCGGAGCGGTCGTAGGAGCAGGCGGGGCAGAGGGAGGGCGGGTTTCGGCGGTGGAGGAGGCGGGAGGCAAAGCCCAGGGCGATGGAGGCTAGGGCTGGGGGCGCGAGGGGGTACCAGCGGAAGAACTGGATCCAGGTGCCGTTGCGGGCGGGACGTAAGCGCAGTGGCTGCCAGTCTTTCCAACTGGGGCTCCGCGAGATTTCGAAGTGGATGCGGCGGCTGCCGGCGACTTGGGTGGCGTAGTGGCCGGTTGGTATGACCCAGGCGATTTCGCCGGAGCGGAGCCAGATCTGGCGGCCTTCGGGGAGAGTGAGTTTGGGGAGGGTGCAGAGGGATAGGAGGAAGAGTGTGGCGAGGAGAGCGCCGAGGGCGAGGAGGGTATTGGCGAGGGGTTTGGAGCGGAGGAAGTTCACGGGAACTCTGGGTGGGGGAGAAAGTCGAACGGGGGGGCCGCAATAGGCGAGCGGCTTGTTCGTTATGATCGATCGAGCGGCGGTGCCGCCACACGAAAGGAATGTACACCGATGGCTTCGAAGATGATGCGCGCGTTTGCGGTTCCCGCCCTTGTTTTGACGACTGCCGCGGGATTGGCGTGGTCGTTCCAGCCGGAGCCGCCTCGGCAGCGGGAGGGCGGGCAGCCGGGTGGCGGCCAGCCGGGAGAGCGTGGCGGGGGCGGCGGGCGTGGCGAAGGGCGCGTCGCGAGCGTTGAGGGCGCGATGAAGTCGATGGGCCGGCCGCTGAAGACGCTGCGTGCGCAGATCACGGACGCGTCGAAGAAGGACGAGAACCTTCAGTTGATCAACGACATGCAGCGTGGCGCCGTGACGGCGAAGGGCGCGAAGCTGAGCGACGACGTGCTCAAGAAGGGCGCGGACGCGAAAGCGAAGGCAGAGATGGCGAAGGATTACCGCCGCCACATGCTGGCGTTGACGAAGACGCTGCTCGAGGTTGAGACGCTGCTGATGGACGACAAGTTGGAGGAGGCGAAGGCCGAGCTCGAGAAGGCGGTGAAGATGCGTGACGAGGGCCACAAGAAGATGGGTGTGGACGACGAGTGATTCGCACGCTGGGATGATGAACCAGAGCCGGGGCTCCGCGGGGGGCCCCGGTTTGCGTTTTGGGGAGCGGAGGAGGACGTTTGGGAGCGGGTGGCCGGGTGGGTGCGAGGGGTTTAGGATTCCGCCGCACGAACCCTTGGAGCACGCCATGCCGTTTTACGTCAAGCTGGGCACACTTCCGAAGAAGCGACACGTTCAGTTCCGTCGGCCGGACGGGGCGTTGTATTCGGAAGAGCTCTTCGGGACGGAGGGGTTCTCCGGCCCG
>JBEIUO010000470.1:0-3250 GCA_040374335.1 Phycisphaeraceae bacterium | reverse complement strand
GCCGATGTCGGGGACGCCCGCGGAGACGGTGGTGGCGGCGCCGGAGATGTACATCGCGCTGAATCCGGCCTGCCGGATGGCGCGGGCGGCGAGGGCGTTGAACGCGCCGGGCGCGGCGACGCAGGAGGCGTCCATGAGTGCACGGAGTTGGGTGCCTGGGTGGGTCATGTCGGAGGGTAGGGCGTGATGGGGGATCACGTCACGCCGAGGGTGCGGCGGAGGGCTGTCGCGGAGATCGTGATCTGCGTTCGCGTTGATTCGGGCATCCGGTCGACGTTTTTGAGGATCATGGTCATGCGCTGGTTGCTCGCGAACCGTTCGCGGTTGCGGATCAGGAAGTCCCAGTAGAAGACCGTGACGGGGCAGGCACGCTCGCCGGTTTTCTGCGCGGGGTCGTAGCGGCAGCCGCGGCAGTAGTCGCTCATGCGGTCGATGTACGCGCCGCTCGCGGCGTAGGGCTTTGTCCCGACCACGCCGGGTCCGCCGGGCGTGCGCGAGTCGGCGTGCATCACCATGCCCAGCGCGTTGGGAAGGGTGACCCAGTCGACGCCATCGACGTACATGCCGAGGTACCAGTCGCTGACGGCGCGGGGGTGAACACCCGCGAGGAGTGCGAAGTTGCCGGTCACCATGAGTCTTTGGATGTGGTGCCCGAAGCCGGTGCGAAGGACCTGTGTGATGCAGGTGCGCAGGCAGTTCATGTCGGTCTGGGCGTTCCAGTAGAACCAGGGAAGGCGGCCGTGCTGGTTCAGGCCGTTGCGATCGGCGTAGGTGGGGCCTTCGAGCGTGTAGATGCCGCGGATGTACTCGCGCCAGCCGATGATCTGGCGGACGAAGCCTTCGACGGAGGCGAGGGGAGCGGAGCCGGCGTGGAAGGCGGCGATGGCGGCCTCGCAGCATTCGCGGGGGTTGAGGAGTTTGAGGTTGAGCGGCGCGGAGAGCGTGGAGTGGTAGAGGATCGGCTCGGTGGACCACATCGCGTCCTCGAAGGGGCCAAAGAGGGGGAGGCGGTGTTCGATGAAGTCGCGGAGGGCCGCGAGGGCCTGGGGTCGTGTGACGGGCCAGGAGAAGGAGTCGATGGAGCCGGGGAGGTCGGGCAGGTGACGGCGGACATCGGCGATGGTGGCGAGAGTGATGGCGTCGGGCTCGAAGCGGAGGGGAGGCGCGGGGCGAGGATCGGGGCCGTGCTTGCCGAAGGACTTGCGGTTGTCGTGATCGAGGTTCCACTCGCCGCCGACGGGCTTTGCGCGCGGGCCGGAGCCTTCCATGAGGTAACCGGTGCGGCGGCGCTGCTCGCGGTAGAAGTACTCCATCGTGAGCTGCGAGCGGGTGCTGGCCCATGCGCGGAAGTCGTCGGGCGTGGCGATGAAGTGGGTGTCGGGGAGGATCTCGAGCGCGAGGGAGAGGCGTTCGGCGAGTGATTCGGGCATGCGGCGGATGCGCCACTCGCCGGGTTCGACGCAGCGGAGGATGGAGGCATGGTGGCGCGTGGCGGCGTCGGCGATGAGTTCGTCGAGTGGGCGGCCCTGGGCCTGGTCGAGGGTCGTGTAGTCGCACGGGATGGCGCGGGCGCCGAGGTCCTGGGCGAAGTGGCGCATCGCGGCGAGGAAGAGCACGGTGCGTTGGATGTGGCTGGGGACGTGGTGTGATTCGTGGACGGACTCGGCCATGAACACGGTGTCGCCGGGGAACCGGGAGGTGGTGAGCGCGGGGGAGTTGGGGTCGAGCTGATCGCCGAAGACGACGACGAGCGCGGGGCGGTGTGGGGTAGAACGGGGCAACGGCGAAGGCTCCGGGACCGGTGAGGGGACCGCTGGAGTTCGCGGATGGGGGTGAGGGGGATGCGGGGGGAGGGTGGTGGCGGGGTCGCGGGTATTTGGGGTGGCATCACCGGGAGAGGCCTACTAACATACGCCGAATTCGTCCGCTCTCCTCGAATCCCGCGAGGTGCACTTGACAGAACTTCCGCTAAACCCGAAGATTGAGGTGCACCCTCTGATCAAGGGGAGTGCGTACAGGACTACGGTCTACGCGACTATGGAGGTCATTCGTGCGATCGCGGGTCATGCAGACGGCGAGGCAATCTTCAAGAAGCTCAGAGGCGCGGCGGAGGTTGGTTTGTTCAGCGTGCCTTCCAACATGCTGAGGTCGGAGAAGACGCTGGCGGGTGACGGGGTGTTTCGCTTTGGCTACAGCAACGCAAAGCTCCACAGGCTCATCGGGTTCTTTGTCGATCCCTCGACCAAGAAGGAGTTCGTGATACTCGAGTCCTTCGAGAAGTTCAACGCCGATGACTACTCGAAGGCGCAGGTGAAGAAGATGCAGTTGGTCGCCGAAGTCTACAAGGGAGGTTCGGAACGATGGGTGATCAAACCCCTGCCGATGACGTGATGGATTTCCTTCGTCGGATGGAGGCGACCAGCCAGAGCGTGGAGTCGCTCGAGATGGTCCTGCGTCTGCGGGTGGCCTCGCTTGTCTCTGAGTCACTTGAGAGCCGGGGGAAGACGCAGAAATGGCTCGCGGACCGGGCCGAACTGCAGCCGTCTCGGATCAGTGAGATCATGCACGCGGACGAAAACCTGACGCTCGAGACGATCGCCCGTGTGCTGCACGCGCTCGACATTCGGGACGTGTCGATCGTCCCGTGGGACATCGTCGATGGGTCACAGAGTCCTGCGCAGATTCACGCCGCTGCCCGGCCGCCGTATCGTCGCTCAACGAACACAATCAAGAAGAAAGGGCTGTACCTTGGCAAAGCCTTCAAAGGCCAGAACCCCTGGCAAGGAAGCATCTCCCGTATCCGGGGCGTCTACCAGCATCCCGGCGATCTGGGTTGACGGGGTTCAGATCGCCCTGCGGCATGACGCGCCGGTTGCCGTGCTGACGTTCGTCGCCGTTGATCCCCACACCGGGCAGTTGTCCAACGTGGCCCGCACCGCGATGACGGTGAAGCAGATGTCGGACATGATCGACCTGCTCAAAGATTCGCTCGCGAGGTACGTTTCCGACATGCAGGCGGTGGCGAAGGACTCAGCCGGAAAGGCGGTGGCGTCTTCAACGCCCGCTCGGTCCAAGCCGATCCGCCGCGCGAAGCGACTCCCGGGGGTCGCTCCCGCACAGAACGAAGTCCGGTGAGCGGGGGGGCGTTCGGTCTGCGTGCCGCCTCAGTTCAACTCGCGGCAGACCGAGGTTTCGCCGACGGTGTCTTGGAGTTGGATGCGGACGCCCGAGTCGAGCATGCGGCGGAGGG
>JBEIUO010000315.1:0-4211 GCA_040374335.1 Phycisphaeraceae bacterium | reverse complement strand
GGGCAAGCGCGACCTCGAGTTCACCAGTCAGAACGGTACGGCGATCCCCATGTGGGAGAGCGCTCCGTCTCCGATCAGTGCTACCGCTACGACTGCGCTCAACTCGATCATCTTGGCGCTCCCAGAGATCGACTGGCAGCTCAACTTCGGGGACAACACGACGCTCCGGTACAGCCGAAGCGGCATCTATAAGCGCATCTACCGGCGCCGTCTGACCACGGGTGCGGGCCCGTCGCACACGAGCATCGAAGCAGGGTCTATCTTTCAGTACCTTGTAGATGTGGATGGTGTCACGACCTCGTACACCGACGATGGTAGCGTCATCCCCGACTACTACCGGCGTCTTCCGGAGTCGCACGGCTACTACGCGTACAGCTTCTACCCGCACCAAGACCAGCGGTACGAGGTCAACTTCCGCGTGCGCCGTCGTCCGGAGAAGCTCGTCAACGACTACGATGCGCCTCCGGTCCATCCGGACTGCCACGACGCGCTCATCGAGTTGGGCCTCTACTACCTGTGCCTGATGGACCGTCAGATGGACGAGGCCACCTCGCACCTCAAGTTGTACCTCGACCTTCATCTGCCGAAGTTGAAGGCGATGTACGCGAACCCTGCACGTCTCGTACCAGGACTTCCTTGGTTCGTGCAGAACTACCCGAACCGGCGTTTCACGGGGCTGCGGTTCGGGCCGATGACCTCGTAGCCCCGCGATAGGAGAAGCCGTGTCTGACATCATTCTGTACGAGAAGCCCAGCGTCGGTGACGTGTGGGTGAGCGTGTGGCCCGATGCGTCCGAGCATGGGACGATCATCGGAGTCAAGGAGAGCGCGAACGGTCAGTGGCAGGCTGTCCTCTGGGGCGGCTTCCGCAACCCGCTGCGTGTGGCGCAGGGCGAGGGCTGGAACAGCCGTAGCCAGTGGCACCCGGTGCGCGACGATCATCTTCTGTTCCCTGCTGCGGCGCCGGCTCCTGCTGATGCTCCTGCGGCGAAGAAGCGCGGAGCCGCCTGATGTCCTACACTCGCCAAGCGCAACTCCTGCCGACCATCGAGAGTGGGAAGACCTACTCTGCCGATGAGTTCGCGTTCCAGATTCGCAATCTGCAGCGCACGTCGGAAGGTACGCTGGCGAGTGTTCGTGGACCGTGTCGCTACACGACGTTCGCATGGCCGTCTCGCGTCTACTCTGTGTTCCATGCCCTGCTGGACCAGGGGATGCGGGACGTGCTCATGGTCCGTAGTGGATCGACCATGTACACGCAGACCGGGTGGGGCACGAATGCCTTCACGTCGGTGCATACGAACCTCACCGAGACTGCGTCGTACAAGTACCCCGACCAGTTCTGTGAGGTCGGTGGGCGCATCGTGTGGACGAACGGCGTGGACAACCCGCTCGTCTACGATGGCTACATCACGCAGACGACCTCTGCTCTCGTGCCTCTGGGCTACGACCGTGTCCCGCATGGGCCTACCGTTCTCGGCCCTACGGTCGGCAACGACAACGCCTTGCAGCGTGCGACGAACAACAGCGGCTACGCCCATCCTGGCGACATCGGCACGATCTCGTCGGACATCTCCGCGATCCAGAACGGCAACAGTGAGCCGAACGACAACGCCATTGGGCAGATGCTTGAGGGATCGTGGAACTACGCCGTTCAGTACGAGGATGTCTTCGGCAACCTGTCGAAGATCAGTCCGCAGACGAACGTGCGCGTGCGGCAGGAGCAGACCCGCACGAAGTATCAGACGTTCGACCCCACTGCAGCACCACCCATCACATGGGCAGACCTTGCTGGAAACGCGGTCACCTACGATGACCTTCAGCGTCAGTTCTGGGTGGACAACCTTTCCATCGGTCCTACCGGTACGGTCGCACGTCGACTGCTCCGCACGACCGACACGCTGCACGGCAGCAACAGCCTGCGCCTGCTCTCCCGCATTCCTGACAACGAGACGACGTGCTTCCCCGACGAGACTGCCGATGGTCTGCTCGGAGCGGTGGCGCAGGACTACCTCACCGTCCCGACGTTCAAGATCATGTGCCCATACGGTGGTGGCCTAGCGGTAGCGAACACGACGGCGAACCCCGGCATCGTCCACTTCTCGGACCCCGGATACCCCGGCAGCTTCCGTCCGGATCGGTACATCTTCCCCGACCCGAACGGCGCAGAGGTGACGGGCATTTCCACCTTCAACGGTGTGCTGCTGGCCTTTACGGTCCACAACGTCTACGCCATCACCGAGTCTGCGCCCGGTAGTTACGTCAGCACTCCGATCACGAACGGCATCGGGTGCGTGGCTCCGTCGTCCATCTGCTCGACCGCGTGGGGCGAGATGGTGTGGCTCGGTCGTGATGGCTTCTACGCCTACGACGGAAAGGCAGTCACGTACATCAGCGAGCCGATCGAGCGCTTCCTGCGTGGGCTCGAGATGGGCAAGACCAGCCGGTCGGTCGCCGTCTACAACCCGCTCAAGCGCGAGTACGTGTGCGCCATCACCGCGCCTGGTTCGAACGCACCGAACGCTATCTTCTGCTACGACGGTGCCGGCTGGCGAGAGCAGCAGCACAACCGGGTCTACCATCACATGTGCGTGACGAGGGACTACCGTCAGTACGTCCTCGCCGCGGCGCAGACCGGTGGCGAGTCGAACACGCTGATGGTCCTCGACCATGAAGTGCGTGACGACCCCACGACCATCACCGAGTTCAAGTACACGAGCCGATGGCTCAAGGTCGATGGTTCGGGCCTCACGCGCTTCAACGCTGCGGTGCTGTACGTCGGCTTCCTTGAGAGCAGCAGCGCACAGGTGACCGTCAACTGCTACCGCAACGGTCGGTGGGACGAGGTCATCGCAAACGGTACGCTCACGCTCGATGCGGACGATCGCACCGTGGATCTGTCGAACCTCTTGATCGGTACGGACAAGGCGCTGTCCTCTCGCCTGTACTGGCGTCGGTTCGACATGCACCTTCGCAGCGTGGACAGCTTCGCGTTTGAGCTGGTGTGCCAGCCTGCTGACGGCGAGTACCTCAACATCGCGGCGTTCGCGTTCGACGGCGTCGTGGCCTCTGAACGTGGCGCACGCATTATGAAGGGCTGATCATGGCGCACATCTTCCCACCGAAGGCGTTCAAGCCGCAGGAGCTTCCTGACCCTGCTGCGCTCGATAGCGTCATCATCCCGATCGCAGAGAAGATCTGGGGCAAGATCAACGAGCAGGACATCAACGCCGTCTCGACCGGTACGTTCCCGCTCTCGGTGATCGACCCGCTCTCCGGTACGGGCAGCGACGAGGGCGCCTACACCAGCAAGTACCTCAAGTTCCGCGAGGTCAACCCTGACTTCGGGGCGACTACCGCGAATCCCCCGTGGTTCGGCTACGACCCGAACATGGCTGTGATCGACTACAGCCAAGCGTGGCAGCTCGTCGCTGACCTCACGCAGGACATCAAGACCGGTGAGGATGTGCTGTGGGTCGTGGCGCAGATGACCTACGCCTGCTGGAAGGGTGGACTTACCGGTTCTACGCTGGACTTCCCGAACAACGCTAGCCAAGACCCGGTACGCGTGCAGTTCGCTATCCGTGTTGACGGTGCGATCATCGATGAGACGATCACCGGGTCGATCATCTTTCCTGATCAATCCCGACAGATGCTGTACAAGGCGAAGTCCACGGGTGCGAACACCTACTTCGACTACCGGCATGTGCGGTACGTGCAGAACGTCGAGGGCATCGGTGGTGCCGCGAAGCCTGTGCGCTTGACGTATGCGATCCCTGTGGTCGAGGGCAACCACACCATCGAGATCGTGGCTCGCCGGCTTCCGCAGGGCGACGGGCTCGTGGACAACAACACGAGCAGCGCGTACAACGCAGACCGTCTCGGCTCGACCGTGGCTGTGTTCAATCGTCAGCTCTTCGTGCTGAAGTGCAACGCGTGGGGTGGCGGCACGCTGCTCTACCCCTCGAGCGGCATCACGACGTTCAACGAGAACCAGGTGCTGTCGAACCAGTCGCTCTACGTTGACCGGCTCGACAAGATTCAGGACCGCATGAACGCTGTGGTTCCCGGCAACACCGAGCGTGGTGCGCTGCGGGCCGAGGTTCTTCCGAACGCTGCTATCGCCCGTGATGTCGAGGTCATCCAGAACACCGACTTCTCCACGACGCAGCAGTACCAGGTCTACGGCGACAACGCTGGATGGACGATCGT
>JBEIUO010000257.1:0-4817 GCA_040374335.1 Phycisphaeraceae bacterium | reverse complement strand
GCGGGGAACGACGGGATCGTCTTCTTCCGGGCGGCCCCGGCTGGGTCGGACCGTTTCGTGGACCTGGAAGGCAACGTGGCGGAGTGGGTACTCGAGGCGGATACCGACATCCCGGCCACGGTGCCGATCGGGCAGGTGGCCGAGCGGCTGGGCCCGGTGGTCGGGGTCATCGGCGGGTCGGCGTTCTCGCCGCCGTCGGTCGCTCCGGACACCTTCGTCAAGGGGAGCTCGGTTGTGTCCCTGGGGTTCAAAGCCCGCGCTTCCAACTACTCCGACGTCGGGTTCCGCCCGGCGTTCACCGCGGAGGGTGGTGGCGGGGGCAATACCTCTGGCGCGGAGTGGATGCGCCGGAAGCTGGACGCCGCTCGATACAAGTAAGGATACAGGTCAGTCGGCCGGCTGGGCGTCCGTCAAGGTCGGGCCGGAGGTCTGCTCGCCCGCGGCGATCTCGCGGGTCGTGCTGGCCAAGGCCATGCGGGCACCGAAGCGGTCCGCGGCGGCGGTGTCTCCCGTTGAACCCGGGGAGTAGCTGTGCACGTGGGTCGAGGCGCGGCAACCCGCGAGGGCGCACAGGCAGGCGAGGCCAAGGGGGAGAGTCAACCGGTGGTTCAACATGGGGCGTTCCTCGATGGGTTTCACCCAACACCTTCGGATCTGAAGGTGGGGCAAGCCGGCGCGGGGAGGGGCTTGGGGTGGATGTAGCGGGGACGGTGGGGGAGGTGGTGAGTGTGAGGTTCATGGCGGCTCGAGGTCCGTACCGATAACCAGCGACAACGCTCCAGTTTGCGTGCGGGGCGGGTTGTTGTCGCGTTTGAGGTACGGGTCCGGTATCATCAGGCTGCGTCGCGCAACGGATGAGCCTGTACGGATTGTGGAAGGGAATGACGGTGGTTGAGCCCACAACAGATCGAGCCAAGAAGGTCCTGGCACTCGCGGCGAGGCTTCGGGTGTTGCACGCCGAGCTCTCGGCGGAGGATCCGGGGCTTCGAGGGGAGCAGTTGCGGGACGAGGTGAACCGGGCGGTGGCGGCGGTGCAGCCGCACGAGCGGGAGAAGTTCCTGCAGGAGTTGCTGGTTGAGTTCCCGACGTGGGCGAGCGAGGGCGGGGGGTCGCAGTCGCGGACGGTGGTGAAGGAGGTTGAGGAGCGGGTGATTGTGGAGGAGGTTCGGGATCCGGCGGAGCTGGTGAAGCGGCTGCTGGAGGCGACGAGGGGGATGAGCGAGGGGGATCGGGCGAAGATCACGGAGAAACTGGCGGCTGGGGGGCTGGTGAAGCGTGAGGTGACGACGGTCGCGGGGCCTGCGGTGGTCTCGAGTGGGGGTGGGGGCGGCGGGTTGCCGGACGCGACGGTGGGTTCGCTGCGGCGGGTGGTTGGCGCGGCGGCGGATTCGAGCTTCGGCGCGGATCGCATGGGCGACATGCTGGTGATCGCGACGGACTACCTGATCCGGGTGGAGATGATGTCGACGACGTTTGCCCGGGACATCGGGGTGGACGGGAAGTACTCGGCGTTCGTGCAGCAGACGATGAAGAAGGATGCGGAGCGTTTCCTGACGGGGGACGCGAAGGTGACGAAGGAGATGCTGCAGAAGTCGGAGGCGAACAACCGGGTGTTGATCGCGGCGGTGGTCCGTGCGGTGCGGAGGGCGGGGGAGCAGTTTGCCGCGGACCACATGACGAGGTTTGCACCGGAGGAGATCGACAAGGCGGTGGGGGCGGCGGCGTTTGGGCGTGCCGGCAAGTGCTGGGACGCGTATTGTGCGATGATGAAGGCGATGGACAAGGCGTCGATTGCGCGGCGGATCCAGGATCTGGTGAAGAAGGAAGTCGAGGCCTGGCTGGATCAGTTCACCGGGCAGTAGCTGGGATGGGGCGTGGTTGGGGCGTGATGGGGCGTACGGGTTTGGACATTCTCTAGCTGGCACAAGGGCCGGGAGATCAGCAGCATGTCGAGTGTTGGGATGGTTCACTGGCACGAGGGCCTGTTTCTTCAGCCGCACCACCTGCAGGCGATGCAGCGGGAGGTGTTGGACACGATCGCGCGCGAGAGGCGGGGGACGAACCCGTTCCCGTACGGCGTGATCGATATGAAGTGGTCGAGCGATGCGCTCGAGAACATGCTGGTGCGGATCGACAGGCTGCGGGCGATCATGCCCAGCGGCGTGGAGATCGATGTCCCGGGGAACACCGATCTGGCGGCACTGGACGTGAAGCGCGTGTTCCAGGCGGCGTCGGGGGGTTTCACGGTCGGGCTGGCGGTGCCGCTGTGGCAGTCGTCGCGCGCGAACACCGTGGAGCCGATGGCGGCGAATGCCGCGGCGGCGAGGCGGGCGGTGGGTGAAGAGGCGCGGGTGAAGAGGTTGTATCGGGTGACGGAGGGTGCGCGGCTGGACGAGAACACGGGGGAGAACTCGCAGCCGGTGCTGGTGCGTCGGTACAACGCGCGGCTGGTGGTTGAGGGGGACGACACGAGCGACATGGAAGTGATCCCGCTGCTGCGGGTGGAGGCGTCGGCGTCGGAGCAGACGCTGCCCCGGGTGGATTCGCGGTTTGTGCCGCCGTGTCTGGTGCTGGCGGGGAGTTCGGGGCTGAGGAACATTGTGCGGGACCTTGCGCAGGCTGTGGAGGCATCGCGGAAGGTGATGGCGAACGGGCTGGCGCGCGGGGGGTGGGTGGTTGAGAACATCAAGGGCCAGGTGGTGCTTGATCTGATGCGTCTGCGGACGCTGAACAAGTGGGCGTCGCGGCTGCCGGCGTTGTTGACGGCGGGGCCTGCGGGGATTGGGCTGATGACGCCGTTCGAGGCGTATTTGGAGTTGCGGGAGATGCTGGGAGATCTGGCGGCGTTGTCGCCGGACCGGGATCCGTTTGAGGCGCCGAAGTACGACCACGAGAACCCGGGGATCGTGTTCCTTGAGTTGGACAAGAGGATCCGGCCGCTGCTGACGGGCGAGGTGAAGACGAAGGTGAGGAGCAAGCCGTTCGTGAAGGACGGGACGATCCTGTCGCTGAACCTGGACGAGGCGGACTTCACGGAGCCCAACGGCTACTACCTGGGGATCAGGACGCGGATGGAGCCGACGGTGTTGGCGAAGTTGGTGGAGAACGCGGACAGCTTCAAGCTGATGCCCAAGAGCCTTGCGCCCAAGAGCTATCTCTTCGGGATCAAGCTGGTGGAAGAGCGGCATCCGCCGCAGGGGATGTTCAGCGCGGGGGATCTGCACTACTACCGGCTGGTGCTGGGGGAGAGCGAGCAGATGTGGAAGCGGGTACAGGATCCGAAGGAGCGAGGGCTGGGGATTCGGTGGCCGGAGGCGGAGACGTTCGAGTACCAGGACGTCCAGTTGTACATGACCTTGCCCTCGTAAGTCTGGGAGTTGACTCATGACGCTGACGGAGATTTGCGAGCCGTTGTTTCAGTACGTGTGTCGGTTGAACCGGCTTGGGCGCAAGGGGGGGCGTACGGACCAGGGGCTGGTGAAGAGCGAGATCAAGGCGATCTTCGCGGACATGCGGAGCAAGGCGGAGGCCACTCCGGGGATGGTGGGTCCGTACGAGCAGGCGGAGAAGGTGTTGATGTTCTTCACCGACTCGATGATCCTGAACAGCCAGATCACGTTCCCGGGAGGGTGGAAGCCGTTCTCGGCGGATCCGCGTCAGCTTGGGATCAACGAGGGGCCGGAGCTGGCGTTCGAGGAGAAGTTCTGGGACATGCTGGAGGAGACGCTGCGGGACCCGACTGAGGGCGCGACGTTCAAGCTGGCGGTGTTCTACGAGTGCATCGGGCTGGGGTTCACGGGGCTGTACGACGGGCAGCCGGACTATCGGCGGAAGAAGATGCTGGAGATTTCGGCGCGGCTGCGTGGGATGATCGACGCGGACCAGGCGGGGAAGATCTGCCCGAGCGCGTACGAGGGCGTGGACACGAGGCCGCTGCACCTGTCGCCGGCGCGACGGTTGACGGGCGTGGTGATCGCGCTCACGGTGCTGACGGTGGGGGTGCTGGTGGGGTACGTGTACTTCTTCCGGCAGGCGCAGGAGAACTTGACGATCGACCTGAAGACGGTGGATGCGTCGAGGACTGGGGTCGTGGTCGAGAGCAAGTGAGTTGTAGTGAACGAACAACGGGGCCCGACCGGTGGGCCCGATGACGGGGATCGCGTTGGGTCTGTCGAGGTCCCGGCGCGGGGAGGATTGCGATGGCAGATGAGAACAAGGGACCGTTCACGCCGATGGCGGCGTTGTACGTGCTTGGCGGTGGCCTGACGATCAGCTCGGTTGCGGGGCTGTTTCTGTGGCCGGACAATCCGTTCTTCAAGATCATGCTGATCTCGGTGGTCGCCATGGCGGCGGCGCTGGGCGTGTACCGGCTGGTCCTGATGATGAAGGACAAGTCCAAGAGCGGGCCGTTCGCGAAGCTGCTGACGAAGTCGTCGGCGGGCGGGGCGGTGGACCCGGCGACCAAGGCCCGCATGGACGATCTGCGGCGCAAGTTCGAAGAAGGCGTCGCGGTGTACAAGTCGGCGGGCAAGGACCTGTACACGCTGCCGTGGTTCATCCTGGTGGGGCCGAGCGGTTCGGGCAAGACCGAGGCGCTGCGGCGGAGCAACGTGGGGTTCCCGCAGGGGCTGCAGGACTGCCTGCAGGGCGCGGGCGGCACGCTGAACATGCACTGGTGGTTCACGAACTCGGCGGTGGTGCTGGACACCGCGGGCCGTTTGTTCATGCAGGAGGACGACCGCGAGTGGAAGGAGTTCATGCGGCTGCTGAAGCTGAGCCGGCCCAACTGCCCGGTGAACGGCCTGCTGCTGGTGATC
>JBEIUO010000383.1:0-3764 GCA_040374335.1 Phycisphaeraceae bacterium | reverse complement strand
TGGGTAGGCAGCATTTCATCGCCGCGCTGGTGGCGGGCGCGTGTTCGGCGGTCGCGAGTGGCGCGATCGTGGATGTGTACGTGTACGACTTCGCGTACAGCATCCACCGGCCTGAGGTGGGGGAGGTGGAGTCGGCGCAGATCTTCGTGGGGGACACGGTGCGGTGGGTGTGGCTCAACGACTTCCACGATGTCGTGTCGGTGCCGGGTCAGTTGGAGGAGTGGCAGAGCCCGCTGTTCTCGGCGGGTGACACGTTCGAGCACACATTCATGAATCCCGGTGTGTACTGGTACTACTGCACGCCGCACGGGTTTCCGAACGCGGACGGAACGGCCAGCGGGATGTCGAGCATCATTGAGGTAATCGTGCCCGCGCCGGGTTCGGTGACGCTGCTCGCGATCGGTACGCTGATCGCCGCGCCGTGGCGCCGCCGCCGCTAAGTTAGCAGTTCGAATCCCAGTGCGCGAAGAACGCGATGATGTCGTCGCCGTCGGTGCCGCCGTCGCCGTTGAAGTCCATCGTGTTCTGGTCCCACAGGGCGAAGAAGACGATGACGTCGTCGCCGTCGACACCGCCTGAGTTGTCGACATCGGCTGGGCAGGCGGGGACGCCCAGAAGAACGAAGGGCAACTCGATGGCGGTGTCGGAAGCACCGGCGGGGCGGCCTGGGTCGGTCGGTGTGATCCAACCGATGCCGGGATCGAACTGCATCGCGTTCGCGCCGTCTGGCTCTCGAACGCCCGGGATAGTGGCGGTGGGGGAAAACGCGGTGCACGCGGGCGTGGAGAGCACGTAGCCCCAATCCAGCCAGTAGGTGCCTGGATTGAGTCTGATGGTGGCCGCGGCGTCGAGCTGCCAGATGGGGCGTGCGGTGCCGGGGGGCATGGGTGCGGGGAGCGTGTCGGAGCTGAAGATGCGGAGGAACGGGGTCGCGGCGGAGGTCGTTGCGAGCACGTTTGATCCTTCGCCGAAGACGATGGTCGCGCCGGTGGACCCGGGCGGGCCGTCCCAGATTCGCAGGCGGATCGCGGCGACAGGCGATGCCGCGTGAGTGGCTTCGGGCTCGTAGGCGAAGAAGCGAAGTCCCGTCAGAAGCCAGCCGTCGCCGGGAGGCACGACGAAGTCGTCCGAGAGACGGTACTCGTCGTCCGCGAGAAGGGCGTGCCCAGCCAAACCCGCAAGCATGTTGCTAGCGCCGAACTCGGCGGCGAGCTCGCTCCACTCACTGTTGGTCGGCGCGATGGTTCCATTTCTCGACAGCGCACCCGTACCGATCGCGGGGTTGGCGGCGGTGCCGCCCGCGTTGACGTAGAGCTCCTGTGCGTACGAGCCCGTGGCGAGCGTGAAGCAGGTGAGTGCGCCGACGCGGAGTGTGCTGGTGTTCATGGTTGTTCCAGTGGCAGAAGGGTTAGAGGAGGATGCCGCGGTCGATGGGGGTGTAGCCCGGGAAGACGGCGTCGAGGTTGGCGTTGCCGAGGCGTTGCGAAACGATCTCGGCGAGAACGTCGCGATAGTCGATGGTGACGGCGAGGTCGCGCCCTTCGAAGAGGTTTTGGGGCGCGAGGCCGGGCCAGTTGCGGACGACGCGGCCGCCGTTGACGGCGTTGCCGAGAACGAGCATGCAGTTGCCGTGGCCGTGGTCGGTTCCTGAGGTGCCGTTCTCGCCGAGCCGTCGCCCAAACTCGGAGTGAACAACGGTGACGGTGGAGGGTGCGTTGGGGGAGAACATGTCGAGGTGGAACGCGCGGAGGGTGTTGGCAACATCGGTCATGAGGTTGGCCATGGTGCCGCCGACGGTGCCCTGGTTGGCGTGGGTGTCCCAGCCGCCCACATCGATGGCGACGGCTTCGACACCGACCTGCGACTTGATCAGCGCGGCGACGGACTTCATGGCGCGGCCGAAGTTGGAGTTGGGGTAGACGGCGCCGCCGGCGGGGACGTAGCCCCCGAAGTCAATGGCGTCGAGAAGGTCGATGGTGGCGATCGTGGTTTGTGCCGCGGAATAGAGCGGTTCCGAGGTTTCAGCGTACATGTCGCCCAGAGCATCGAGTCGGCCGGGAGCGGAGGTGACACTCCCGGAGAGTCCGAAGTTGAGGAGATCGGGGATCGGGAGGGTGGCGGGTGCGCCCAGGAGGGAGATGGGCAGGCCGGTGGACATTCCCACGCCTCGGAGGAGGGAGTTGGGGACGGCGGGCGCGACAGTCGCGAGATGGCGAGAGAGCCAGCCGGTGGCGAGGAAGTTGTCGCCGGGCTTGCCGACTTCCATGTAGCGTTGTGCTTCGAAGTGGGAGCGCGACGGGTTGGTGGATCCGGTCGCGTGGACGATGGCGAGGTTCCCGTTGGTGTAGGCCTCGAGCAGGGGCACCATAGCTGGTGGGAACGCGAAGAAGCCGTCGAGGTCGATTCCTCGGTTGGGGTCTGCGGAATCGGGGCGGGGCACGCTGGTGATGGGGCGGGCGGCGTAATAAGCGGCCTCCTGCCAGGGGACGCACATGGAGAGGCCGTCGCTCGCACCACGAAGGAAGACGGCGATGGCGACGTCACGCTGCGAGGATCGGAAGTCCTTGGCGTAGGTGACGCGGGGGAGCCATGCCGGCGCCGCCGCCGCGGCCGCGAGGATTCCTGAGGCTTCAAGGAACCGTCGGCGGGAGAGGGCGAGTTGGTTGTATTCGTTGCAAGCGGATGGGTCGTGTGGCTGGTTCATGGCTGCTCCCTTCGTTGATTGTTCAGTACCACTGGAACGAGGGTGCCCCGATCGCCAGTCCGATGGTCTCACGCTGTTGGGTCGCGTTGGTTGGGTTGAGTCCGAGGTAGGTGGTGAGGCGGAGGTACTCGTGAGAGGCCATTTCGCCGCCGAACATCGTGCGGTTGATCTTCTCGACCATGGCCGAAGCGCCGGTGATGCCGGCGAAGAAGACGGGTACGTTGATGCTGACGCCGTTGATGCCTGAGTTGGCACCGTTCAGCAGCATGAGTCGCGCGCCGAAGTTCCATCGGGAGATCACGAGGCCCGTCCAGTACGCCATGAAGTCGGGGAAGCCGTCGGGTGGCCCCCAGGTGAAGGGCTGATGTCCGGCTTCGGAGAGTGTGTTGCGGAAGGTCGATGTTGTGGTGATGGTTGTGGGCAGTGCGCGGAGTGCGGAAACGTACATGTGGAACGGGCGTTTGTACTTCATTGACGAAGTCGCGAGGTTTGCCGGCTGGAGCGCGACGCGGATCATCGATCGGATATCGCCGCCGGTCCGTGTGAACTCTGCCGCCACCTCGTCGATTGTCTCCTGAGCAACGTCCTCGCCGAGGAACCATCGGGAGAGCTTCTTCGCGATGTAGCGGGCGGTGCTCGGGTGCGCCGCCAGCGCGTTGATCACGTCCACGCCGTCCTGGATGCCGTTGGTCGTGGTTCGGTCCGGGATGTTCAGTTGCTGAGGCGTCCCGGCGAAGATGGTCTTCGGCCCAGTTCTGTGGTTGTTGGCGTTGTAGCGGAAGGTGCCCGCGAGAGCGCCGTTCCCGGTGTTCAGGCCGTACGCCGTCCAACCCGTGAAACAGCGTGCGACCTGCTCGACGTCCGTCTGCGTGTAGCCGCCATCGACTCCGAGGGAGTGGAGCTCCCTGATCTCCCGCGCGTAGTTTTCGTTCGGATTCGCGGCGGTGGAGGTGTCGTTGTCGAGGTACACGAGCATCGCCGGGCTGTGCGCAGACGCCGAGAGCAGCGACCCGAAGTTCCCCATCGCGTGGGCGCGGATGACATCTCGGTCGTCGGGCAC
>JBEIUO010000056.1:0-8626 GCA_040374335.1 Phycisphaeraceae bacterium | reverse complement strand
TGTAGAGCTGGTCGCGAGGAACAAGGCGCGGTACCAGGACCTGCCACGCGGGAGAGTTGAACGCCGTCACGACACCCTGGGCAAGCGAAAGCCCGAAGAGCACCGCGGGGGTTGCGGCCTTCATCCAAACGGCCACGGCAAAGCCGATGGCGATGAGCATCATCAGGGCCTGTGTCGTGACGATGAGGGTCCGTCGGTTGACGCGGTCTGCGACGATGCCGCCGATTAACCCGAGGAAGAGGCTGGGGAGAAGCTGGGCGGTGCCGAGGTTGGACATCCAGACGGTGGACTCGGTTTCATCACCGACGATCCACTGGGCGCCGACGAACTCGAACCAGGAGCCGAGGAAGCTGATGAAGGCGGCGGACCAGACGAGGCGGAAGTGCGGGTACTGAAGGGGAGAAAAGAGCGAACCCCCCACATCCGCGGCGGCGGCGCCGGCGGGACGAGAATCGGGGTTCACGGGGTCCGGATCCATGGACATGGGCGGACGATGGTAG
Source organism: Phycisphaeraceae bacterium (assembly GCA_040374335.1). GTDB lineage: Bacteria > Planctomycetota > Phycisphaerae > Phycisphaerales > UBA1924 > JBEIUO01. The sequence continues at coordinate 8,126 of JBEIUO010000056.1, read as the reverse complement.
GGCGGGGGCAAGGGTGCTACAGTGAGGCGCCGGGGCGATAGCTCAATTGGTAGAGCACTAGCTTTGCAAGCTAGGGGTTGAGAGTTCGAGTCTCTTTCGCTCCATTGCGATGTTCGGGGTTGGTGGCTTCGGGGGTTGGTTTGCGGCTTGGGCGTGGGGTGGTGGTGTTCGTTATCGGTGTGCTAAGAAGCGCCCGGTGGTTGGGTTGGGACTGGAATCTGTGGCGCGAGGGGCGGTACCGTCGCGATATGGAAACCGCCACTGATCGTCCGCTCTTTACGCCCGGTCCGCTGACGACGAGCCGCTCCGTGAAACAGGCGATGCTTCGGGATCTGGGGTCGCGGGATCCGGAGTTCATCGGGGTTGTGCGAGCGGTTCGCGGGGGGCTTCTTGAGATTGGAAACGCCGGGCCTGCCGAATGGACTTGCGTTCCGGTGCAAGGGAGCGGTACGTTTGGGATCGAGAGTGTGATCTCGACAGTTGTGCCGCGCGATGGGCATCTTGCGGTCGTGTGCAACGGCGCGTACGGGCGGCGGATGGCGACAATCGGACGCAGATACGGGATTCCGACAACGAGCATCGAGCTTCCCGAGACGGAAAGGGCGACGGCGGCGTTTGTTGCCGCGGCGGTCGCCAAGATGCCGACGAAGCCGTCACTGCTCGCGTGCGTGCACTGTGAGACCACCACCGGATTGGTGAATCCGGTGGCGGCGATCGCGGCGGCGATGCAGGGGAGCGGGGTCTCCGTGCTCATCGATTCGATGAGCGGGTTTGGAGCGTTGCCGGTGGACTGCTCCGCGATGGGGGGGACTGACTGGGTCGTGAGTTCGTCGAACAAGTGCGTGGAGGGCGTGCCCGGGTTGAGCTTTGTGCTCGCGCGGCGGAGTGCGCTGACCCAGTGCGAGGGGCGGGCACGCACGCTGGCGCTGGACCTCTACGACCAGTGGCGTGGGCTCGAGTCGGACGGGCAGTTCCGGTTCACGCCGCCGACTCACGTGCTGCTCGCGTTGCTGCAAGCGATCAACGAGTTGAAGCAGGAGGGTGGCCCCGCGGCCCGGCTGGAGCGGTACGCGAAAGTGCAGCGCGTCGTCGTGAGCGGGCTGCGTGAGCTTGGATACAAGACCCTTCTCCCGGACGAGTTGTTGAGCCCGATCATCACGAGCTTCCTGTTCCCGGATGGTTCGTTCGAGTTCACTGCGTTCTCGAACGCGCTCGCCGACATGGGATACGTGATCTACCCGGGCAAGGTGTCGAATGCACCGTGCTTTCGAGTGGGATCGATCGGGAGGTTGCGGGAATCAGATGCAGCGGGCCTTGTGAGGGCCGTCGCGGCGTTGAAGCATTGAGAGGTTTGGAAGGGGGATTACGCGGTGCAGTACGCGGCGGCTGCCTCGTCGAGGTACTTGGCGAAGTACTCGATGTCGGGCGTCTTGAGGTCTACGTCCTTGGCGAGATCATCCCAGCGGCGGAGGCGAACGGCCCGATCGCAGTGCACGTTGGAACGGAACTCGGCCACCTCGGAGGCGTTCATGGGGCCACCTTGGAGGTGGAGGCTCTGAACGGAGGGCTCGCTGAGGAGTTCGAGGTAGCCGGGCTCGGTAGCGCAGAGGTAACGCTTGGCGTCGACGTGGAGTTTGACGGGTTCGACAACGGCGGAACCGAAGTTCTTGAGAAGCCAACGCTCGCCGAGGATTTCGTGGCGATCGTCGATGCCCTGGTCGGGAGCGTCGTCGGGAAGGTCGTGGAGCAGGTGGCCCACGTCGTGAAGGAGCGAGGCGGCGATGAGTTCGGCGTCGGCACCGTCCTTCTCGGCGAGCCAGGCGGCCTGGAGGGCGTGCTCGAGTTGGGTGACGGCTTCGTGCCCGTACTGCGAGTTGCCCTTGGCCTTGAACATGTCGACGATGGTGCGCGTGGTGGGGTGCATTGGTGTTCCTTCGAGTCTTAGAGATGCTTCAGGACGTCTCGCAGTCGGGTGCCGAACTCGCGGATCGCGTTGGCATCGTGCGCGAGGGAGAGGTACAGCTTGGTTCCCATCGGGTTGACGAAGACGCCGGCGCGGTAGAGACCCAGCATCATGGCGCGAGACTTCGCGCGATCGCCGGCGAGCGTGGAGCGATAGTCAAAGACGGGTTGGTCGGAGAAGACGATTTGTCCGAGAGGACCATCGCCGATGACCTGTCCGACGTGGCCCGTGTCGCGGAGTGCACGCTTGAGGGTCTCACGAAGGGTCTTGCCGAGTGTCTCGAGCGTGTCGTACGTTCCGGGCTGGGCGTAGACCCGAAGCGACGCCATAGCACCGGCGCACGAAAGGGGATTGCCTCCGAGGGTCGAGGCGGTCCACACGTACTCCGGCGTTCCTGCGCGGTGTTCTTCAACGAGCGACATGAGTTCCCGTCGACCGACGAAGGCTCCGATGGGAAGACCGCCGCCCAGAGCCTTTCCGTACGCGACCAGATCCGCGGGAACGCCGTAGCGTTCCTGCGCACCTCCGAGCGCGAGGCGGAAACCCGTGACTACCTCGTCGAAGACGAGGAGGACACCGAGGTGTGAGCATATCTCGCGCAGTGATTCGAGGAAGCCTGGGCGAGGGGCGAGGCAGCGGTGAAGGGGTTCGACGATCACGCACGCGAGTTCCGATGCGTGCTGGGAGATGATCGCGGCGGTGCGTTCGGCGTCGTTGAACGGAGCGATGATAGTGTCGGTGGTGTGGACTCCCGCGCTCGAGGGTTCGGGAGTCGGGAATGGTGTCGTGCCCGTCGGGAAGAGGCTGGTGACACCCTCGTCGTTCGAACCGTGGTACGCACCCTCGAACTTCAGAGCGAGGCGCTTACGGGTTGCCGCCCGAGCGATGCGGAGGCAGTGCATGGTGGCCTCCGTGCCGGAGGCGCAGAATCGGATCATGCGATTGCTCTGGGGTTGGAGACCCAAGAGAACCTCTGCGAGCGAGAGAGACTCGGTGTTGACTGCCGCGAAGTTGGTACCGAACGACAGGCGTTTGCGGACGGCGGCGATGACTTCCTTACGGGCGTGACCGGGGAGAACCGAGCCCCATCCCATGGACATGTCGAGCATCTCGCGGCCCTCGGCATCCCACACCTGGCAGCCGAGACCACGGTCGAGCACGCGGAGCGTGTCCTGTGGAAGATTGAACTCACCATTGGATCCCGCAGGAAAGACGGCGAGTGCGCGGGGTGCCACGCTGCTGGCGGCGATCTCGTCGGAGACGTTCCAGCCTGTGAGTCGCTTGAGTTCTGTGTGCATGTTCAACAACCGTTGTCCCAACGTGAGAAGAACTGGATCACATCGTCACCGTCGACGCCGCCGTCACGGTTGAAGTCGGCGGTGGCAAGCCCATTGTCCCAGTCCGCAAAGAACACAATGACATCGTCGCCGTCGACCCCGCCGTCGGTGTTGTAGTCGGCGGGACATGCTTCGTCGCCGCTCACGCGGAGGTTGTCGATCGCCCACCACCAGTTGTTCCGTGCGTCGCGGATCGCGAAGGTAAGCTGCATGGTGGAGGCTTGCGGCGGATTGCTGATGTTCAGCAGCACCGCTTCGTTGGTCGCGTCGGCGTGGAAGGTGGGTCCGGGTGCGGAGTCCCACCTCAGCACGGTGATCGAGGGCGCCCCGTCATACGAGACCCGAAGCTCCGCTGCCTGGATGCCCTCTTGTCGCCAACTGGAGTCAAAGCCGATGGTGACACTCGAGGGGACGATGCCTGCGAGCGATATCTGCGGAGTGGACATCGAGGCGTTGTAGGGTCCAAGAGCGCTCGGAGTGCCACGGTCGTCCCATTCGTCGGGATCGGCGACGGCAACAGCACCACTGGCCCGGGTGAACTGTGCGCGGCCTTGATCCGCCGCGGCTTGCGACCACCACACGCGATCGGTGATAGCCCAGCCCTTCCATTCAGTCACGCCGCGCGAGGGATCCGCGAGACCGGGGACTCCGGAATCATCGAAGGCCCAGCCAGCCGGAGGGGCCCCACTCCACACACGATCGGCGGCAAGCGACTCGTTGACATTTGGGCCGAGGGGAACAGAATCGAAGTTCTCCGCGAGAAGGACACGGGTGGGATTCTGCGGGACGGCGCGGAGCTCGACGTTGTCGATCGCCCACCACCAGTTGTTCGCGGCATCGCGCAGTGTGAAGCGCAGGACGACAGTCGAGACGGCCGGAGGAGTCTGGATGTCCAGAACGACTGTTTCGTTCTCCGCATCGGGCTTGAAGAATGGGCCAGCCTGGGACGACCACGTGAACAAGGTGACGGCGGGTGCTCCGTCGAACATGGCCTCGAGTGTTGCGGCTTGGAGACCGTCAGGACGCCAACTGGAGTCGAACCAGAGTTGGAGGGTGCCATCCACGGCATTCGCGAGCGAAATGGGAGAAGTCGAGATGGACGATCGGAAGAGCCCGGGGCCTGTCGCAAGGTCGAACCACTCATCAGGATCTGCGACTGCGACCGTACCTACACCTTTGGTGAAGAGCGACCGGTTCTGATCGCCCGCGGTTTGGGACCACCACGATCGGGAGGCCAGTGACCAACCTCGCCATTCGGTAACGCCCCCAGTGGGCATGGCCGAGCGGTCGACGGCCCAGCCACTGGGAGGCGTGGGCGACCAGACAGCGGCACCGGTGAGCGGCTCATCAGCGTTTGGCCCAAGGGGCGCGGCGTCGAATCCCTCCGAGAAGATCGCGATGGTCTGTGGGCACGCGCCCGGAACGCAGGGGGTGCCGAGGCCTGACCAGTTGCCACGAGCCGCGGTGCATTGGGATCCGGTGAGTTGGATGCACTCACCTGTTGTGAGGCAGCACGCCCCCACCGGGGGTGGTGGCGGGGGGACGCAGCCGAATGGCACCGAGGGGGACGCAGCCATGTTCAGGCCGACGGGTTCGCCATCCCACCCCCATGACGGGTTGATCGGCAGACCCAGGAAGTGCATGACAGTCGCGGGAATGTCGACGATCTCAGGGGCAGGAGAGATGGTAGTTCCTGCGGCGGTGGAATCACCCGAGACGATGAGCGGAGTGAGGCGGTGTTCCGGGATGTTGCGACCGTGACTCCGGTCGGGAGTTCCGCCGTGGTCACTCGTCACGATGATGAGCCAGTCCTCCTGAGCGGCCGTTGCTCGAGCGTTGATCGCGGCGATCACCTGACCGGCGAGCGCATCGACGGCTTCGATGGCAGCGAGATACTCCGGAACAGTGGGCGAGAAACCGCTGGCGTGCCCGGCGTGATCGACGTCATCGAAGTGCAGAAACACCACATCGGGATCGGCCGTCTGAAGCTGTTCGATGCATGCCGCGGCAACTGATGCGCCTGGTACCCCGGAGAGGCTGAGATCGGCATTGGCCTGACAGATCTGGGTGTTGATCGGGGCCCATTGGGCAATCGACGCGGTGCTCGCGTCGCAGGACTCCTGTAGCCTGCGGAAGAAATGCGGGTAAGTGGAGTAGTTAGGTGCCGCGAAGGAGTTGTCGTTCACTCCGTGCTTCGCTCGATGGACACCGGTGAGGATGCTGGACCAGCAGGGGCCACTGATGGTGACGTCTTCGGCGAGACACTGGGTACTGAAGGCACCGTCGGCGATGAGCGCGTCGAATGCGGGCGTGTTCGCCGCGAGCATGGCGTCAGGCCGCATGCCGTCGACGCCGATGATGAGCACCTTGCGGACGATCTGGGCGGAAGCGGGCCTCTGGCACACGGGTACCAGGAGCATTACGGCGAGCATCAGCAACCGAAGGCGCATTTCGCATTTCCTCTCAAGACTTCACTCGGCATGCTAACAACGGCCGCGGGCTGTTTCAGACGCTTGACGCAATCTTTGCATGTTCTGAACCGATGCCACTGCGGCGTCGGGGTGGGCACAGACGGAACACCCTTCCACGGACGTGCTGCATGAAAGGGCAGGTGCCGCCGCCGTTGACTTCACCGCCCACACCTCAGACGCTGGCACAGCCTGTCAGGTCTTTACATACGGGCGCGCGCTCACTGCAGTCCGCGAGGCCGCAGCGCTCAGCGGAGAGGAGTGACTCAGGCCATAGCCGGATCGGACTGGCTCATCTGCCCGGTTTCCACACGACCGGCGAATCTGGCGGCAAACCCCTCACGATCGTCAGCGTGCACGAGCAGGTCATACCAGCCGAAGGTGGCAGCGGTACCCCGAGTGACTTGGTGCGACGCCGACGGTGCAAGCTCCACGCTCTCCATGCGAGAACCTTCGGTGATGTGAACGCGGGTTGCAGTTGCGGAGAGATTGCGTAACGTGAGGAGAACTTCCCCCGAGCGAGAATCGGTGCAGGACACAACCAGCGAATGCGGAACCGCCGCGCGGAACTCTCGATAGAAGCCGTTTGGACCCAGGACTTCGACGTGAAGACGCTCGTTGACAGGCTCGAAGGTGTCGACGAGCGTTGAGCCAGCAGCGGCGGCGTAGTGCCGAACGTGATGCCCGCCCGGGATCGATCGGTCAATGACCATGAACGGGGAGCCAGCGGACCGAGCGCCGAACCGCTCGCTTCCGGCCGCGAACTCGACGACCAGAGCCCCGTCCTCGGCTGGCTTTGCGTTGACGCTGAGTTCGTACGGCAATGGACACGACGGACGCGTGCCGGGCTCTTGCCGGGGCATGAACTCCGCGTTGCTCCGGTCGTCGCGGGCGTTGGCAACCTCTTCCGCCGTGAGCGGCCTGAAACCCCGGGGGTGATCCTTGAATTTGGCCTTGTGGATCTGCTCGATAAAGGCGTCGCGCTCGGGAAAGGAAAGGCTCGTCGGGTGGCTGGCTGAGGCCGGCACGAAGGCGGAGGTGAGGTCGCCGCACACCGCCCGGCGCCACGCGCTGACGTTGGGCTCGACGAGAGGCCTGCCGGTTCGGTGGGTGAACAGGTGTTCGATGAACTGAACGACGGAGGTATGGTCGAACACTTGGGAACAGACGCGGCCGCCGCGCGACCACGGGGATGCGATGACCATGGGCACGCGGAAGCCCAGGCCGATGGGGCCACCCCTCGCTTGAGCTGCGGGCTTGCGGGTGAGGTCTTCGCTCAGTTCGTGCTGATCGAGCGTCGGGTCGATGCCGTCGGATACCTTGCCGGCACCGGGCATGGGGGGTGCGAAGGGCGGGACGTGATCGAAGTACCCGTCGTTCTCGTCGTAGGTGAGGATGAAGATTGTCTTCTTCCACACTTCGGGGTTCTTGGTCAGGATGGCCATAGCCTCGGCGAGGTACCACGCACCGAACCATGCGGAGCTCGGATGATCGGAGAATCTCTCGGGGGCGACAAGCCAGGAAACCGACGGCAGTTTCCCGGATTCCACGTCGGCCCGGAACTGGTGAAGCACGTCCCCCGCCGGAACGGAGATCTCCCGCTCGGTACCCGCGTCGTTGTAGCGATGAGTGGACATGCCGCGGTACGACGGGTCGGCGCTGTTGTCGCAGAACGCTCGCTCGTGGAGTGATCGCTCGCGGGGCGTGAGAGCGGCGTAGCTTTCCTCGGTGTAGCGTGCCGCTTCGGCGCGGAGTGCCTCGAGCTCGCGGGTGAGCTTGCGGCTCGCAGCGAGCGATTTCTCGCCGGTCATTCCCTCAAGCGCCGCGATCCGGGTTGGAAGTTCGCTAATCCTCGCCGCGACGTACGTACGCCTGCTTCGGGCGAATCGGACATGGAACTGAGTGAACCACTCGATGGGATTGTCCTCGAAGCTACTGAGCCATGCGTTGGACTCGTCGCTCAGGCCGCTGGGGATGTTGAGCTCGTTCTGGTAGATCTTCCAGGAGACGCCGTGATCTTCAAGTCGTTCTGGGAGGGTGGTCCAGTTGGCTTCGCGCCCATAGACGACTTCCTCGTTACGGACGCAAGCATTGCCGGCGCGAGAAGGGGAAGGCCTTACTGTCCCGGACCAGAGGTAGAGGCGATTGGGCGTGGTGCCGGTCAGCGACGAGCAGAAGTTCTGGTCGCAGACGGTGAATGCGTCCGCAAGGTCGTAGTAGAACGGGATGTCCTCACGCGAGTAGAACCCCATCGTGAGGGGCATGTGCTTGAACTCTTTTGAACCCGGGGCCTTTGCCTCGAGCCATCGGTCGTGGCGCCCGCCATTGGCAGCGTCGGTCTGATCGGTCCAACCGTGG
>JBEIUO010000754.1:0-1909 GCA_040374335.1 Phycisphaeraceae bacterium | reverse complement strand
GTAGGGTGGTACGCTTGGGGCATGAGCAATCGAACGCTGTGGCTGGTGAAGGACAACAACGAGGTGGTGTCTCATTGCGAGTGCAAGGACGCAATGTCGGGGTGGTTCCCGCAGGCGGACTGTCCGTGGTGCGGGTGCGGGTGGCTGTTCTCGTGCATGACGTGCCGCAAGTCGTTCACGTTCGCGCGGGTGGCGTGGATTGACATGCCGATCCAGATGCTGGCGACTCGGATGTGTTGGACGCCGAGCAAGCGTGGGCCCGCGCAGGAGGAAGTGAGCGAGGCCGTGGAGTTCATTCGGTGGGCGATGGAGGATCTACGCGAGGGCGACCGCGTGGTGGTGCTGGACTACGAGCTGCTGAAGGTGGATGAAGAGGGGCCGATCGAGTTCGACGGCGTGTTCGCGCATCATGAGTTGGAGTGCGTGCCGCAGGTGCGAGCGCTGAAGGACCCGTCGTATCTTGAGCGAACGATCGGGCGGAAGCAGTACTGGTTGGAGCGGGAGCTGGAGGATTTGGAGGGGGATGGGGAGGAGGAGTAGGGGGAAGAGGGGAATGGGGAATAGGCAGTGGGCAATGGGAGGAAGAGGTGAGGATGGGGGGCGTCCCTTCGCCGGGCGGCAGATTTGATGATGCGTTGCCAGTGGCCTGCTCGCGGAGCCTCGCCGCGACACCGGCAACGGGCGTGCGCCCGAAGCGGGCGGGAAGAGCGGCACTTAGCACGAGGCACTTGGCACTTGGGAAGAGATGCGGGGTGAGGGAGGGGTGTTCGCTTTGGCGCTTCTCGCACACCTTCGGTGTGCAGGGAGATGTGGGTGATGGTCCGGGGGTACCGCTCGAAGCTCGCGGCACCCCCGGCTACTTTCTGCCATCCCTTCGGGATGAAGAGGGGAGCGGGGGCGTTGGAAGAGATGAGGTTGAGGCCACGGGTCGGGGCGTTGTCGTGATGCGGGCTTCTCGCACACCTTCGGTGTGCGGGGAGATGTGGTCGTTGGTCCGGGGGTACCGCTCGAAGCTCGCGGCACCCCCGGCTACTTTCTTCCATCCCTTCGGGATGAAGAGGGGCGTGGCGTGTTTGTTGGTTGTGTATTACAACCTCGGCAGCACGCCGGTTATCGCGAGCGTGAGGACTTCGCGGCAGGCGGCGCGTTGGCCGGGCCACATGAAGTTGGCGTCGATTTCGTGTTCGAGGATCCAGCGGTGGCTGGAGTGTTCTTCGTTGAGGGTGGGGGACCAGTCGGCGGGGGTGGCGGCGGCGAAGCAGGGGGAGAGGATGATGGCGTCTGCCGCGGGGAGGAAGAAGGGGTGGACGGATTCGAGGGCCCAGAAGCCGAGGGAGTTGTGGTCGCGGACGTCGAGGCCGGTTTCTTCGGCGATTTCGCGGATGGCGGCGTTGACGGCGGATTCGCCGGGGTTGATGTGGCCCATTACGGGTTGCCAGGAGCCGGCGAGTGGGGGCTGGGTGCGCTGGAGTTGGAGGAACTGGATGCCGCGGGGGGAGGAGTGGAAGAGGTAGGCGTCGAGGATGTCGGTTCGGAGGGTGGGCATGACTAGTTGGGAGGGTGGGAGGGGGAGTGGGTGGGGAGTGAGAGGCCGGTGGCGGCGCGGAGGACGGAGGCTTTGTCGAGGGTTTCGAGCCATTCGGCGTGTGGGTCGGAGTCGGCGACGATGCCGGCGCCGATGCCGTAGCGGAGGGTGGCGTCGGTGAAGAGGTCGTGGTGGGGGCCGGGTTGGCCGGTGAGGAGGGCGGTGCGGATGGAGATGCCGAAGGCGAAGGAGCCGGAGTCGTCGATGTAGCCGTGTGCGCCGGTGTATGGCCCGCGGCGGGAGGGTTCGAGTTCGTCGATGATCTGCATGGCGCGGATTTTGGGTGCGCCGGTGATGGAGCCGCCGGGGAAGCAGGCGATGAGG
>JBEIUO010000355.1:0-3903 GCA_040374335.1 Phycisphaeraceae bacterium | reverse complement strand
GCCCTGAGGAGCCACGGCCAGCATGCGCATCTCGGCCTCTCCTTCACCCGCCATCAGACACAGCGCGCTGCCGGGCATCGGAAGGACGACCACCCCCAGCACCAGATCGGAAACGCCTTCCTCGGTCGCGGCAAGCAGCGTCGCAGCGGGCTCGATGACCTCGCGCCGGCACCCGCGGCTGTTTCGCTCCGTCGAGACAAACCCCTCTCCAACAAAGACCGAAGCGATCAGCGAGAGCGCCTGCGGCCATTGTGATTCAGAGCATGCGTCCACACGGATCGGATGGGGCATCGCGTCCCTTTGGCCCGGGCGGTCGCTGCGTTCAAGAGGCGCAGCCCGTCCCGGACGGGCGCACCCTCCACCCCTACACGATCTCGACAATCTCGAACCGCTTCACACCGCGCGGTGCGCTCACACGGATCACGTCCCCGACCCGCGACTTGAGCAACGCCTCGCCCATCGGGCTCGTCGCCGTCACCTCGACGTAGTCGTACGACGGCGTCTGCGAGGCCTCCCCCACCAACTTGTACAGGTCCAGATCGTTGTCGTCCAGATCCTTCAGCCGAACCGTCGAACCGATGAACACGACCCCCTCAACCGCCTTCGCCATGTTCTCGTCGATCACCGAGATGTTCGACAAACGCTCCTGCAGCCGCCGAATCTCCGCCTCTTCCATCCCCTGCTGCTCGCGGGCCGCGTGGTAGTCCCCATTCTCCTTCAGATCCCCCAGCGCACGCGCCTCCGCGATGCGCAGCGAAATCGCCGGCCGATTCGCGACCAGTGCCGCCAACCTCGATTCAAGCTGCCCCTTCTCCGACGGTGTCATCATTTCCATGGACAACTCTTCCTCGATCAGTGCAGCTTCCGCGGCGAGGAGCCCAATCCCCTGTGCCTGTGGTGTACCCACACCGGGTACGCGGGATGAATCTAGGCCGCCGACCGCACCGGGGCCACCCGAGACGTCCGAATAGCCCCGGCTGAGAGCGCCGTTACGCCCAGCCCCGAAACCGCCGCCAACGCCGCCCAGTGCGACGGCAAAACCTCCGCCGTCACCCCCGACCACAGCCGATCCCGCGTCACCTCAAACGTCACCGTCAGCGGCGATGTCAGCAGAAACGGATTCACCTCGCCCTCTTCCCCACCAAGCGCGAGCACCGCCGCGATCCCCGGACCCGCCGCCGCCAACGCCACCATCCCCACCATCCAGCACCAGCGGGGCAGCGTCGAAGTCATCGCGAACCCCAGCACCCCGCACACCAGCGCAGACCACGCCACCGCGAACAGCGTGATCACCAGCGTCACCTGAAGCGGCCACCCAGCCATCCCCGGCAAACTCTGACTCAAGATGATCGCCGCGCCCGGTGAAAGCACAACCACCGCGTCCGCGAGAAACGAGCGAATCGGCCGCCCGGGAGCCTCTTGGCTCAACCGAATCATCGGCCAGAACACCGCGACCCCGAGAAGCACGAAGGTCAGCAGCAACCTCGCCGCGGGCCTGTACACCTCGTACGTTGTCAGCCCCATCCGCCCGAGTTGTCCGATCGAGATCGCCGTCGCCGCGAGCAGGTAGCAGGTCCACAGAAACGCCAGTCCCCTCGGCTCCGTGCGTCGGTGAGCCCAGCGATCCTTGGGCGGGGCAACCGGCGGCGACGCCGTCGGCGGCGGCGCCACGCTCATCGGCGCGGGAGTCTCTTCGGAAGGCGGGGGATTCCCCTCCGGCGCGCTCATGGCCGCTGCGCGGTCGCGGCCTCGGCCGAGGCGGAGGTATCAAACACGACGTGGGCCCGGTAGACGTGCGCCCGCGCGTACGAGCCGTCGATCCGACCATACCGCCTGTTGAGCGCACTGATATTCGCGAGCTTCTGCGACGTGGAAACATCCCCGATCAACGGCTTGCTCGCCCGCCCGCCCCACACCACGCGCGTCCCCGCCGTGGTCACGAGTTCGAGCGTCCCGTTCGAGGAGTACATCGAGAGATCCACCCCCGCGATCTGATCCTCCCACGGCTCCTGCGTCACGAGCGCGAGGAGTTCCAGCCCGGCGATCATGTCCTCGCCCGCCCACGCGGTCCCGAAGTCACGCGCGCCGTTCTGATCCATCGGGGGAGGCATCACCGGGTTCGCGAGGAACCGCATCGTCGATCCGCCCTGGCTGTAGATCGGTGGAAGCTGGCGACCAAGGTGGTCCACCAGGAAGTCCCTGTCATCCTGCCTCACCACCGCCGCGGGCGTACGCCACCGGCCATCGACCTTCAGGGCCGCGCCAGGTTCGCGGGTGACGCGGGGGTAGCCGTCAAACCAGCCGCACGCGGCCAGCGCAGTGCCGAGCTTCTCGAGCGGCTCGCGCGAGAAGGACTCGACCGATTCGCCGAGTGCTTCCTTCGCGACCCGCGTGACCGCCTCCTGATCCGCCACCGGCAACCACGTGCCGATGTTCTGCCCATCCTCATCGAGGATCGGGGGCCACACAATCTCCAGCTTCACGCCCGTGTGCGGCGAGAGCGCAGCAGAGCGCCTTTCGAGCGGGCGCAGCCCGATCGTCGCCGCGACCAGTATCGCGCAGCAGAGCAGGAGAATGCCGAATCCGGTGAGATGCGAGAGGAAAGACTTCCAGCCGAATCCTTCGGCTGTCCCTTCCTTGGTGGGGCTTCGTGCCATGACCAATCCTTGTGCTGCCGGAACCCAAAGTCACGCGGTGCCGTCACGCATCGCCAGCTCCACGAGCTTCACGGCGAGCGCCCCGAACGAAAGCCCCGCGTGCCCGGCCGCCATGGGCAGGAGCGAGTGACCCGTAAACCCGGGCATAGTGTTGATTTCGAGCAACCAGGGCTCCCCGCTTGAATCAAGGATGAAGTCCGCCCGCGCGAGGTGCCGGCAGCCAAGTTCGGCAAAGAGTCGTTCGGCGTATTTCTGGATCGCCGGCTTCACCCCGACGGAAGGTCGGGATCGGTGAGGTATCTGGTATCGTCGCTGTGGTACTTCGCTTCGTAGTCGTAGAACGCCACCGCCGGCTTGATCTCGATCGGCGCCAACGCCTTCCCGTCGATCAATCCCACCGTCAGCTCGCGCCCGCCCAGGATCGCACGCTCGATCATGTACCCCCGCCGCGGATGGGCCGCCTGATCCGCGAGCACCAGCCCGTGCGCACGCTCCCACTCCCCGGCGTTCCGCGCGAAGTGAACCCCAACGCTCGACCCCTCATGCACCGGCTTCATCACTACCGGAAACGCCAGCGGACACCCCGGATCGGCACCGTTGAACGCGGCGCACGCCGCCGTCGGAACTCCGATCCGCGCCGCCGCGACCTTCGTCGCCAGTTTGTCCATCGCCATCCGCGCCGCCAGCGGCCCGCACCCGACAAACGGCCGCCCGTCCGCGACCAGCAGGTCCTGCAAGGGACCACCCTCCCCGTACGCGCCGTGCAAAACGGGGAAGATCACCCGCCCCGGCATCGCCGCGAGTTCCGCTCCGGTGATCCGCTCGATCACCACGTAGTGCGCCCGATACCCCGCCACCCCGCCCAGCGCATCCGCCACCGCGCGGCTGCTCACCAGGCTCACCGCCCGCTCCGCGTCCGGCCCGCCCCCCAGCACCAGCACATCAATCAACGAGTTCACGACTTCCTCCAGACCACAACCTCGGTCTCCAACTCGATCCCGAATCGTTCACGCACCCGCCGCGTCACTTCGGCGATCAACTCGATGACGTCCCGGGCTCTCCCGCCCTTGTCCGCCACCAGGAAGTTCGCGTGAAGCCGCGAAACTTCCGCGCTCCCGATACGCAAGCCCTTGAGCCCCGCGCGGTCGATCACCATCCCCGCGGAAACCCGCTCGCCAGCCTTCCCCACGCTTTCGACATCACCCCGCAGCGTCGGGTTCTTGAAGCAGCACCCCGCGCTGTTGTC
>JBEIUO010000377.1:0-3790 GCA_040374335.1 Phycisphaeraceae bacterium | reverse complement strand
GAAGAGGATGGGACTGAGGGGGCGGAGGGGGCGGAGGGGACGGATGGGGCGTTGAGCGGGGGTGGGGTGCCGGTGGAGGAAGAGGATGGGACTGAGGGGACGGAGGGGACGGATGGGGCGATGAGGGAGGGAGCGGTGCCGGCGGAGGCGCGGAGGGTGGTGGCTGGGGAAGAGGATTGGACTGATGGGGCGTTGTGGGAGGGTGGGGTGCCGGTGGAGGCGCGGAGGGTGGTGGCTTGGGAGGGGGTTTGGCGGGTGGATTTGAAGAGGAGGTCTGCCGCGCGGCGGGAGGAGTCGAGGGTTCGGCGGAGGCGGTCGCGGTCGGCGGGGGTGGGGTTGTCCGGGAGGACGGCGATGGAGTCGAGGAGCTTGAGATTGCGGTGGAGGGATGCCGCGGCGAGGTGGGGCGCGCGGGCGCGGTACATGGCGCGGACGCGGCGAACGGCGGCGCGAACGTGGGGTTCGAGGAGGTAGTCGGAGAGGTCGAGGACGGAGATGCCCAGGCGATCGGCGACCTCGGGGATTTCGAGGTTTGGGTCGAAGTAGAGGCGGATGAGGGTGTTGAGGTCGGGCTTGATTGGTGTTTGGGTGGTATCCATGGGGGCAGGATACGGTAGTTGGGAGGGGTGGTCAATAGGTTTTTGGTTGGTTTTTGGAGTTTTTTGTTTGGGTGGAAGAGAGGCATTAGGCATTAGGGAAGAGGGAGAGGGGGAGGGGTGGGGAGCGGGAGGCCGATAGCGCGAGGGCGGAGGCAATCGGTGCGGAGAGTTGCGGGGGCGAGGATCTGAGCTTCGGCGTTTTCGTGTCCTCCGCCTCTCGCGGGGTGGGTGATTGGTGCGTTGGTGACGGCGGGTTGCGCTTTGCTTCACCCGCCGCTCCATGCCGCGACCCCTCAGGGGTCGGGTTGGGGAGGGTGGGGAGAGGTGGGGGTGTCCAATAACGAGGGGTGGCGTGAGGGGTATGGGGGATTTGCGTTTGGGGTGGTGGGGGGGGGTGGTAGGCTGTTCCGGGTGTCTCATGGAAGGAGCGGATCATGGTGCGTGCGGGTGCGTTGGCGGTGGGGATGTTGGTGGCGGCGGCGGGTGGGTGCGCGGCGTACGGGCAGTGCGGGACGTCGGTGTTGTGGCATGATGGGGGGGAGCCTCGGGCGATGCGTGCGACAGCTACGAGGCGGTATGCCGCGACGGGGAACATGCTGACGATTTATGACTGCACGAACCCGGCGGCGCTGGTGGAGGTGTCGCGGTATGTGCTGGATGGGAGGCCGCGGGATGTGGAGCGGGCGGGGGACTATGTGTATGTGGCGATGGGGGAGCGGGGTGTTGAGATCATTGATGTGAGCAACGAGGCGGCGCCGGTGCAGGCGTACTCGCTGGGGGGTGGTGAGGCGAACGATGTGGCGGTGCAGGATGGTGTGTTGTACATCGTCTGGGACGGGGATCTGCGGCTCTACGACGTGAGCGATCCGACGTCGCCGGGGTGGTTGTCGACGACTCCGTTTGGGCGAGCGAAGTTTGTGGGGGTGAGGAATCAGCGTGCGCAGGTGGCGGTGAGGACCGGGCCCGGGACGGGGAATCTGTCGACGGTGAACTGCACGAACCCCGCAGCACCTTCGGTGGTGAACGTTGTTGCGTTGGGTGGAGGGCTCCCTTCGGGGGCGGGTGAACCGGTCGGCATGGCGACGCGTCCCGGGCTGCTGGCCGTGGAGGTCGAGGACGCTTCTCCCGAGAGGCTCGTGGAGTTCTTTGACATCTCATCCCCCGCGACTCCAACACCGGTGTCAGAGGGGAGCTTTGCCCACCTGTATCCAGGGGCGCCTCTGGACTTTGGCCAGGCGCAGGGCGTTCCCATGCTTTATTCGCGCGACAGCACCCCGACGGACATGCGCGCATTCAACCTCGCGAATCCGGCGAATCCGGTCGTTCTCCCGCTCTTCGTGGTGGGAGATGTGAACTGCATCGCGGCAAACTCGGCTGATGCGGCGTTCACATCTGGTCCGAGCGGGTTGCTGGCGTTTGACGCTGATGCGACCCTCGGGCTGACGCTCGCGGGTACAACCGACATTGCTCCGGTGGGAGCCGTCTCGACGCTACGAATGGGCAACTGGGTGGTATGCGTAGCGGATTCCGAAGTCTCGACGGAACCGGGCAGCATTCGCGTCTACGACGCGACGAACCCCGCGGCACCCGTGCTCGTGGGGCAGCCGATAGAGGTCTTCAACTTGTTGAGTGCGGTGATCGACGGGAACACTCTGTTCGTGCTGTCGGCGAGCTATGGGCTGCTTCAGTATGACATGACGAATCCCGCGGCACCTGTGTTCCTGGGGTCAGGCAACCGCAGTGATGCCGGTCACGACGTTGACGTGGAGGGGACACTCGCGTGCATTGCGACCACATTCACAAACTCATTGGACGTGTACCGCGTGCGAGATTCGGCGGCGCTGAGCCTACGCAGCCAAGTGCAGCTTTCGGACTATCCCGAGCGGGTCATCCTCCGCGACCACACAGCGATTGTGCTGACAGCGTCGGGTGTTCTGTTCTTTGATCTCACCGATCCCAGCGCGCCGGTGCAAGTCTCCGCTATCGCGAACGTGTCGGGGAGTTTCAGAGATTTCGCGGTTCGAGATGACATCCTGTACGTGATGTCGAGCGGTGGCCGGGTGGACGCGCACGACATCGCGAATCCGGCGAACCCGCAGAGCCGCGGATCGGTGAACGTGGGCAGCAATGGATTCCTATCGCTGGCGGACTCGCTCGTCGTGGTGTCGCGTCCGTCGTCCTACGAGGCGGTGATCATCGATTGGGCGGATCCGGATTCCCCGGTCCTGCTGCCGCAGATCCTGCGGACAGCGGACACGATCCCGCCGAAGAACGGCGTTGGTCTGGATGGCGCGTTGTTTGTCACGACAGAAACGAACGGGGCGGAGGTCTACGACCTGCCGGGGCACCCGCGCGTGGTGGTGCAGCCGGAGCAGGCCGCGGCGTGCGTGAACTCGGCGCAGGTTCAGTTCAGCGTGGAGGTGGCGGAGCCGGCGGGGACGACGTATCGGTGGCGGAAGAACGGCACGCCGATGGTTGGAGGAACGACAAGTTGGGGGACGACGATCTCCGGGGTGTTCTCCTCGACGCTGACGCTGACGGACCCGCACGTGCAGGATCTCGCGGGGTACGACTGCGTGGTGACGAACGCGTGCGGGACGGCGACGACGCGGGTGGCGGCGCTGGTGCCGGGCGTGTTGCCAAACGAGGTGATCCCGCCGGCGGATGCGTTTGTGTGCCCGCGCGGGGAAACGACGTTGAACGTTGGATGGTTGGGCTCGACCCCGGCGACATTCCAGTGGCAGGCAGAGTTCCCGGCGGGGTCGGGGACGTGGACCAACCTGACGGACGGGAACCTCTCGCGGACGTTCATCGAGGGCGCGCAGACGCGATTCCTGACGGTGGGTGCGCGTGCGGGGCTGACGATGAACGCGTTTGTGGAGACGGACTATCGGTGCATCATCACGAACACGTGCGGGTCGACGACGTCGAGCGTGGGCTCGATCACGCTCTGCATCGGCGACTACGACTGCTCAGCGGGCGTGGATGGTGACGACGTGATCGCGTTCTTCGCGGACTGGGACGCGGGGTTGAGCGGGGCGGACGTGGATGAGAGCGGGGGCGTGGATGGAGATGATGTGATTGCGTTCTTTGGGGCGTGGGACGGCGGGTGTTGAGGAACCCGGCGCAAACCCGTGTCCAACAACACCCGCGGGCGTGCGGCTCGCGGGTGTTCTGCGTCTGTGTTGGTG
>JBEIUO010000845.1:0-1107 GCA_040374335.1 Phycisphaeraceae bacterium | reverse complement strand
AGTTTGCAGACGACACGACACTCATCGCCAAACCGCCCGACCTCCCGCGCATGCAAAAGCACTTAGACACTTGGTGTGAAGCGACCGGTATGAAAGAAAATAAAAACAAACGCGAAGGGCTCCTACTCGGTAGACTTAACCGCTTCAAAGACCAAGCCCCCCAAAACATCGTCACCGACTGGACGCCCGACGGCACCTCGATCCGAGCACTCGGCGTACCCATGGGAAACAAGCTCGATGAAGAAGAATGGTGGCTCAAACGCTACCGCATCGTCAAAGCCCGTATCGCCGCATGGAAGTCCCTATCCCACCTCTCCATCACGGGACGCAGCCTCCTGCTCCAAGCCATCCTCTACGGCTCGCTACGGTACTGGCTGTTCACAATGCGCATGCCCGAAAGCCTCCACGCCGCACTCGATAAGGACTCATACAACCTCCTCTGGGCCCAACAACCTGAGATCTTATCTGACGAAGATGGCACAACGGCGAAAACACGCGCGTACATCCACAGACGTGCATCGTACCTCCCGCAAAAGCAAGGAGGCGGAGGCGTCATGCACTTCCGCTCCCACGCCCAAGCGTACTACGCCCAATGGATCCGCCGCTACCTGGAACCCGGCGACCAACCCTGGAAAAAAGTCGCCGACCGATGGCTCGCCACTTCCATCCACGGTAGAGGAGCGCTCCTAATCAACAACCCCCCACAGACACCCACCCTGCCGCCACACGCCACCTACCTTCGCCAATGCCTCACCTCCTTCTCGCTACTCAACATGAGACAGGACATGAACGTGCTAACCCACACCGTCCAGAGTGAGCCCATCTTCAACAACTGGCGCTTCACCATCAACATCCCGCCCGAAATCAAGAAATATGGATCAAGCACGTCGGGCTCCTCAGAATCCACAACGCAATCAACGCCACCCCGCCCCGCATCTTCACCGACTCAGAGATGGAGGTCTACACGCTCACATACGCCCCCCCCAAGACAATCGGCACCGGGGCCCAAACAGCCTTCTCCGACCAACTCATGGCCACATGGCCCCTAATCCGCGCAGCGATTACCCCCGAGATAGTGCATGCAGCCACCAGCAAAGATGTACCGGT
>JBEIUO010000788.1:0-1718 GCA_040374335.1 Phycisphaeraceae bacterium | reverse complement strand
TTGTCCTTGTCCTTGTCTTTGTCCTTGCCCTTGACGGCCTTGTCCTTGGATTTTTCCTTGGAGCCGTCCTTCTCAGCTGCCTTGTCCGACTTCGGAGCCGTCTCCTGGGCCTGGGCGACCGTGGTGAAGGCCATCATTCCCGCCAACATCGCCGCGAACATCATCTTCGTGCTCATGAGCTTCCTTTCCCGTGATTCGGCGGCCGCCCTTCGGGGCCCGCCCTTCGTAACTTGGAGCCGGCCCCGATTACGGGGTTTCCGGCTTGTGTTCAACGCTGGTTCCGGTCGGTTTGTTGCCCGCCGGTGCTTCTTCGTGCAGTTCGAGCCAGTAGGACTTGCTTTCCTTGCCCTTCCAGATCTGGACGATCCCCACGACCCCATGGCTCGCGTCGTCGGCCTCACCCAGTTCGGCGGTGAGTTCCGGGCCCTTGGCTTCGCCCTCCGCAAAGGCGTTCGCGAGCGGGCGGCCGGTGGATGCGGGCATGAAGACGACGCGATCGGCGTCCTTGGCGGTGATTTTCAGGACTTCGCCGTCGATTTTCGCGGTGAAGGCATCACCCGCCTCGGTCATGGGCTTGGGCTGGGTGGCGCGGGCCTTTGCGAAGGCCTCGACCTGGGTCTTCACGGGCTGGGCGCCGCCGGGGGTTCCGACCCGGACCTGCGTGGAGAGGGTGCCCTTTTCCGGGAGGCACACGTTGCTGCAGGCGAGCCAGTTGGCGTCGATCTTGACCTCGACGACCTCGCCCACCGCCACGTTCGCGGGGACTTCGAGGGGCATGAGGATCATCGTTTCGTTTTCGTAGGTGTAATCGACGATGTCGCCCTCGGTGGCGTGGCGGTCGGGGGTCGACCAGCGGGCCTTGCCGAGGGTCCAGCCGTCGGGCAGGGTGACTTTGAACTCTGGGGCGGTGCCGGTGTCGTTGCGGCCATCCCAGTAGATGTGCCACCCCTTCTCGATCTTGAAGCTCACGCCAAGCCACATCGTCTTGCCGGGTTCGGCGACGGTGGTCTCCTTCACAAGCTTGGGCACGGCGTGCGTGGTTTGGGCGTGCGCGACCCAGGGGGTCACGGCGAGGGCGGCGGCGAGGCAGAAGGACGGGAGGGCGTTGGTCAAGGTGTTTCCCCGGCAGGGCGGCGGACCGTTACTCGCGGTATGCTTCCTGTATGGATGCACAGATGCGGCGGGCGGTTCCATCTTTCGGAAAGCGTAGCCTGGGGGCAACAGTCCTGGGACTAGGGGTTTTGCTTGGATTGGTTATCGGGGGGTGTACGCCGACGACCACGGATAAGGACATCCGGTATATCTCGGGAGCCGAGGTGCTGAAGGTGATGGCCGATGCCAAGGCTGATGGGGATCGGATGCGGATGGTGCTGATCGACCCGAGGCCAGAGGCGGAGTACGAGGCCGGGCATATCGAGGGGGCTTGGCACATGACGCTGCCGATGGTGCCGGTCGGGCGTTCTCCGGAGACGAACCTGAACAGCTACGAGTGGATCGTGGTGTACGGCAACGACCCGGGGTCGGCAACGGCGCGGGGGATGTCGAAGCGGCTGATCGCCAACGGGTACAGCCCGGACATCTACCTCTACGCGGGGGGGATGCTGGACTGGACGCGGCAGGGGGGAAGCGTCGAGACGGGGAAGGACGGCCGGACGGGCGGGCCGCGCATGCCGGTACCGGGTCGGTGAATCCGGCCGGAGAGTGTGGGGCGGGGGTGG
>JBEIUO010000424.1:0-3493 GCA_040374335.1 Phycisphaeraceae bacterium | reverse complement strand
GTACGAGACTGCGGAGCATCGGGAGGATCTCCTACTTTCCTTCGGTCGCGACGTGCGTCGCGGCGGTTTTGTGGCCTTCGCCGGTCTGAACCTTCACGATGTGACCGTCGTCCATCTCGGCGATGCGGTCGGCGAACTCAAAGATGCGCTGGTCGTGGGTCACAACGATGAGTGACAGATCGTTGTCGGCCGCAACCGAGCGGAGTAGCTCCATGACCCTCTGGCCGGTGGCGTGGTCGAGCGCGCTCGTGGGCTCGTCGCATACGATGATCTTGGGCTTGTGCACGAGGGCCCGGGCGATGGCAACCCGTTGCTGCTGCCCACCCGAAAGCCGCGACGGAGGGTCCTTCACCCGGCCGCCCAGCCCAACCTGATCGAGCACAGCCACCGCACGCTGCACGGCTTCGCGCCGTGAAACGCCGTTGAGCATCAGGGGAACCGCCGCGTTCTCCGCGATCGAGAGCGTCGGGATCAAGTTGAACTGCTGGAACACGAACCCGATGCTCCGCCCCCGGAAGGCGGCCCGCTCCCCCCCCCGCATCTTGGAGAAGTCGCGGCCCAGCACCTCGCACTCGCCACCGTCGCGATCGAGCACACCCGCGATCACCGAGATCAGCGTGGTCTTTCCGCAACCAGAGGGCCCCACCAGCATGAGGAGCTCGCCGGTTCGCACATCGAGGTCGATCCCCCGCAATGCCCTGACCGCGGCATCGCCCTTGCCGTAGGTCTTGGTCACGCCGCGGCAGCGCACGGCGATCCCCCTCTGTGTTCCGCTCTGCCGATCGTCTTGTTCCGCGCGAACAGTCATGAGAACTCCCGATCAAGCCTTGAACACCACTCCCGCCTCGAGCCGCAGCACTTTCGAAAGACTGACAACACCCGCCAGCAACCCCACCACGAGCATCGCTCCGCCGGTCACGGTGGGGATGTACCAGGGCATCTCGAAGGCCAAGCCCGTGTTCCGGATCAGCCAGCCGAAGATGCTCGCGATTCCCAAGCCTACTCCGAATGCGATGGATGTCGCCGTCAGCACCTGAACCATCACCATCGAGACCAGCGTGCCGGCCCCCGCCCCCATCGCCTTGAGCGAAGCGAAGTATCGAAGGTTGTCGACGGTGAAGTTGAAGAAGGTCTGCCCCGTGACGATGATGCCAATCAAGAGTCCAAGCCCCACCGCAATCCCGAAGTTCACCAGGATGCCCGTCTTCGAGAGAATGAACCCGCTGGTCAGTTGCTCGAACTCGGCGGGCGTGCGTGCCACAAACCGCGTGCGCTCCTCGATCCGACGACGAACGTCCTCGACATCAGCACCCGGCTTGAGCTTCACCATAACGAAGGACATCAGGTTGCGTTCGTGCGGCGTTATCTGAAGGGCGCGGGAGTACGTGGTGTAGAGGACCGGATCCCAGAAGAACGAAGGGGGACTCGAGTACGTGCCGACGATCCGCAACTCGTGGTCGTTGATGCTCAGGCGGTCCCCCACCGTGATGTCGCGATCGTCTCGGATCATCCGGAGCTTGGTCGCCTTGTCCCTCTCGTCGATCAGAATCGCGCCCTCCTGACGCAGATCCGTGATCGCACCCTCCACAACCGTGTGCGGCCCACCGACGAGTGTCGCGTCATCAATGCCCACAACGATGACGAGCATGCTGGTGCCGTCGGGCAACCGTGCCCGCAGCCAGCCCTTGAACATCGGCGACGCCCACTCCACGCCCTCGACCGACCGGACACGCTGCACGGTCGTCTCCGGCATGCCGACCTGATCCTCGCTGAACCGCACCTGGGCGTCCATGACCCACAGATCCACGCCGGGATTCTGCCGGATGAACGTGACCGTCTGGCTCTTGAAGCCCGTGAAGATCGAAGCCTGCTGCGCGATCATCATCGCCGCGAACGCCATGCCCGCGATCAGACCGAAGTACTTCAGCCGATCCCCCATCAGCATCTTGATCGCCAGCCAGTTCATGCCCGCACCCCCGAACGCCGCGCGATACCAGCCCTCGCGGGCGCTTTGGACGACGACTTCTTCGCACGCTTCGTGCCCGCGATTGCCGCGGCCTCCGCCGGCGCTGTCATGCCCGCGAGCACAACATCAAGAAGCGCATACGCCGTCTCCTTCGGCCTCGTGAAGTCCACCCACTGGTCCTTGCCGTGCGTGATGAACAAGGACACCACACCGTGCGCCGCCGCCCAATGCAAATGGGTCAGCATCGCGTGGTCTCGATACGGCTTCACGAACCGCTTCTGCTCCAAACACTCCCCCACCACCCGGTGCAGGAACGCGTAGCCGTCCTGGTCGGGGTTCCCGTGCTTGCCCTCGCACTCCTTCATGAGCTCCGGATCTCCCGGGTGCGGCGACATGAACATGAACCGGTAGTGGTGCGGATGCTCGAGCGCAAAGTCCACATAAGCCCGCCCCATCGCCCGCAGCTTCTCGACCGGGTCCCGGATCGCCTCGACGTGCCGCATCGCCTCGCGCAGCGACCCGAAGTCCTGATCGCACAACGCCACCATGAGCCGCTGCTTGTCCGGGAAATGCGAGTAGATCGCCGCGGCGGTGTACTCGATCGCCTCCGCAACCTTGCGCATCGATACCGACTCGTACCCGTGCTCGATGAAGAGCGAACGGGCCGCGCCCAGGATCTTCTCCCGGGTCTCCGCCTTCTCGCGCGCTCTTCTGCCGACGGATCCCATCCGGGCCCTTTCACTAAACAGTGTTCATTGTTCTCACACTGTTCGTCGGGTCAAGCCCCCCGGATTCAGATTCCGCCCGACTTCTTATCCCTTGAACACCACCGCGGGCTCCAGCGCGATCACCTTCCGCATGCTCAGCAACGCCGACAACATGCTGATCACCACCACCGCGCACGCCGACACCACCGGGAGTTGCCACGGCATCCGGAACGCCAGCACCGTCCCCCTCATGCTCATCCCAAAGTAAGACGCCAGCCCTACCCCTAACCCCCACCCGATGCACGCGACGATCGCCGCCTGCACCAGCACCATCGCCGTCAGCATCCCGTCCGATGCCCCCATCGCCTTCAGCGTCCCGAAGTACCGCAGATTGTCCAGCGTGAACGAGAAGAACATGAAGCCAGTAATGATCGTGCCGATCACGAACCCGAGCACCACCGCGATCCCGAAGTTGATCGGGATCCCCGTGTTCTTCAGGTAGTACGAAACCGTCGTCCAACGAAACTGGTCCTGCGTTTGCGCCGCCAGACCCGTCTCCCGTTGGATCCGATCGCACAGCGACGCAATGTCCTGCTCCGCCGCGGCACCCACCAGCACAAACGTCAGCATTTTCCGCTCGCGCGGCGCAAACGTTGTCGCCCGCGAGAACGTCGTGAAAATCAGCGGCTGGCTCTGGAAACTCCTCGTTGTCTCCGCGATCCCCACGACGATCGCACGCCTGTCATTCAACTCCAGCGTATCCCCAACCTTCAGCGGCACGGGCTTCGTCCCTGGGACCGGCGACGGCCGCGCGAGCCGC
>JBEIUO010000212.1:0-5381 GCA_040374335.1 Phycisphaeraceae bacterium | reverse complement strand
GCCGACGGGCGTGATCGGGGTTGTGGCGCCGGACCGGCCCGCGCTCGCTGGGCTGATCACGCTGGTTGCGCCGGTCATCTGCAGCGGGAACACAGCGGTCGTGCTGGCGTCGGAGTCGAACCCGGTGCCCGCGGCGATCCTCGGTGAAGTGCTGGCGACGAGCGACCTGCCGGCGGGGGTGGTGAACATCCTCACGGGCGATCGCGCGGAGATCGTGCCGCAGATGGCGAGCCACCGGGATATTGATGGGGTGCATGCCGCGGGACTGGGTGCCGAACATACTACGGCGCTGCGCGGCGGCGTGGCGGAGAACCTTAAGCGGGTGAAGATTCACGCGGAGGTTGAGTGGGACGACGCGAAGGCGTGCGGCCACCCGTGGTGGATCGAGCCGTTCGTGGAGATGAAGACGGTGTGGCACCCGTCGGGCGTTTGACCCTGACGGAGCGTCGCACCGGCGACTGGTTCAGGCTGCTTCGGACTGGCTCTCGGGCTTCGTGCCGCAGACGCCGTCGCGTGTGACGTAGAAGAAATCGGGCGTGATCGGGTAGGGGAGGCGGCGGTAGTCGTGCTCGACGCGGTCGTGCAGGCGCGAGACGAACGAATCGGGGCTGGGCGAGAACGCGACGAACATATCGCGGGCCGGAGTGGCAACGTAGAAGTCACCGCCGAGCCTGGGCGCGAGTCGCTCGTAGAGGCCGCCGAGGAGCAGTCGCGCGGCGTCGTAGCCGTCGTGCTGCGAGATGATGGCGGCCTTCCCGCCTTCCTTGCTCTCGACGAGCTGAACTTCGAGCTCGGGCGCGTACTCATCAAGGTTCTGGCGGGCGACCTGCTCGATCTCGTCGAGGTCGAGGCGCCAGCGGAGGAGCTGCTCGGTGGTGATGGAGACGGTCATGTGGGGCAGATCGGTGACGAAGACGATGACCGTGTCGTTGACGTAGGGGATGTGGGCGACCTGTTCGCGCGACAGGTGCGAGAAGATCGAGATCGGCTGGATGCGGGGCATGATGCGCGGCTTGACGAACTCGAGCGACATGGACGTCAACTGGAGCGCGTCGGAGGCGAAGAGCTGGTCGAGGTAGTGCTCGACGATCTCCGTGCCCCGGCCGGGCTCATGGTTGACCATGCGGTAGAGGTTCTCGAGGTCGAGGCGCCGTCCGTTGACGAGCAGCTCGCGGGGGCCGACAAGGTCGATCGCGTACTCGGGGTGAACCCTCCTGAGCATGACCGCGACGGTTTCGGCGAAGGCTTCCGGTTCACGAGGCATCGTTGCCATTTTGCCCACCAGTTCTGCGAGGTGCTGTCCGGGCCGGGCGAGCGTCCGTTACTTCGCCAGCGGCACGAGCGAACGCCCGTTGTTGATCCGCTGGACTATCGTCTCGATACGCAGGGCTCTCCGCGCGGATCTGTCAATCGAACTCGCATCGGGCGCACATGCGGAATAAACGATCCCTTGACGCGCAGAGATTGCGAGGCACGCATTGTGAGCGCACCGACAAGGGGTCCCAGAACTTGCATTTCAACGGAACACGCAAACGCTTCCAGAGCGCATGTGCGGGCTCACTCGTCGCAGAAGCTTGCGCCCACGCGCTTGGCCGCGGTGATGAGTGGATTGTCCGTGTTCACCAGCCGTTGCTTGCCCGCGAGCATTTCGAGCGGAACGCTGGTGAGGCGACCGTTCTGAATCGCGACCATGCGGCCGGTCTGGCCCTCGCGAAGCAGCGTCATCGCGTGGCTGCCCAGGAGCGTCGAGAGCACGCGGTCGGAGGCCACCGGGATCCCGCCACGCTGCGTATGCCCGAGAACAACGTACCGGCTCTCGACGCCGGTGGCCTTCTCGATCTCGTCGGCGAGGTACTTCGCGACGCCGCCGAGGCGGATCGGATCGGCGGAGGTGAGGTCGACCTTCGCGACCATCTGCTGGCCGCCCTTGGGGCGCGCACCCTCGGAGACGGCGATCAGCGTGGCATGCTTGCCCTTCTCGGACCGCCGCCGCACGACCTCGAAGACCTTCTCCATCGAGAAGGGCATCTCGGGGAGCAGGATGACGTCCGCCGCGCCGGCGACGCCCGAGTGGAGCGTGATCCAGCCGGCGTTGCGACCCATCAGTTCGACGACCATGGCGCGGTGATGGCTGTCCGCCGTCGTCCGCACGCGGTCGAGCGAGTCCGTCGCGGTGGCGACCGCGGTCTCGAACCCGAACGTGATGTCCGTGCCCTCGATGTCGTTATCGATCGTCTTGGGAACGCCCACGATCGGGATGCCCAGCTTGTGGAAGTCGTTCGCGATCGTCAGCGTGCCGTCGCCCCCGATCACCACCATCGCGCCCACGTGGTGCTTCTTCAGGTTGTCGTAGCACTGCTGGCGGACATCCTTAAAGATGATCGAGCCGTCCGGGTTGCGCCCCGCGGCGAATCGGGCCGGGTTCGCCTTGTTGTTCGAACCCAGGATCGTGCCGCCCCGGTTGATCAGACCCGTGAGGTCCGCCTCGTTCAGCAGCCGAATCCGCCCCTCGATCAGCCCGAGGAAGCCGTCCTCAACGCCCAGCACTTCCATGCCGCAGAACAGGGCATCGCGTGCCGCGGCACGGATGACGGCGTTCAGGCCGGGGCAATCACCGCCTCCGGTGAGGATGGCGATACGGCGAACGGCTGGGCAGGAGAGGGGTGAGTCCATGGCGGGGATGTTATCGGCACCCCGAGGGGGACGCATGAGGGCGGGAATTTGCAAATGACAGAGAAAAAGGGAGACCACAGGCGCGGGCTGAAAGCGCCGATAACATCTGACGATGCCCGAGAGCGCTCAGAACGAGTCCGTACGCCCGGAGCGGCCACCTGAAGTGGACGCTTCGCTGTACCTGCACCCGCAGACGCTGGCGAAGCTGGGGTCGTTTGAGCTGCGGGCGAAGATGATCGTCGAGGGGATCTCGAGCGGCACGCACCGCTCGCCGTTCCAGGGCTTTTCGGTCGAGTTCGCGCAGCACCGGCCGTACGTGCCGGGCGATGACATCCGCCACCTGGATTGGAAGGTCTACGCCCGCACCGACCGTCTCCAACTCAAACAGTACCAGCAGGAGACGAACCTTGATCTGGTGCTGCTGGTGGACTCGTCGGGCTCGATGATGTACGGAAGCCGATCGTTCGAAGAAGCCTCGGGCGAGGGCGTGAAGGCGAGCCCCGACGGTCGAACCAACTGGAGCAAGTACGACCACGCGACCGCGCTCGCGGCGGCGTTGGCGTACATCACGTTGCGGCAGGGCGATCGCGTGGGCCTGATGATCTACGCGGACGAAGTGCGTGCCGCGCTCAAGCGTTCGAGCAGCCAGGGCACATGGCGGCAGATCGTCGGCGCACTCGCTACGCATCCGGTGGACCCCGCGAACCGGGCCCGCAAGACCAACCTCCATCGCATGATGGACCAGGCCCTGGGGAAGCTGACGAACAGGTGCATCGTCGGCCTTATCTCCGACCTGTTCTTTGATCTCGACGAGCTCCGCGAAACGCTCGCCCATCTCCGCCACGCGCGGCACGACCTGATCGTGTTCCAGACGCTGGATCGCGAAGAAGAGCGGTTTGGCTTCGAAGACGCGGCACCGTTCGAAGGCATGGAAGGCGAAGCCGCGATCCGCATCGATCCCCGCTCGCTTCGGAAGGCCTACCTCGAAGTCTTCGAGGAGCACCGCTCGGCGGCGGAGAAGCTGATCAAGAGCTTCGGGTACGACTACCAGAAGATCTCAACCCACGACTGGCTGGGGCCACCGCTGGCCTCGTTCGTCGCCAGACGCAACGCGATGATGCGACGGAGCAAGTACGGTTGAGCTTCCTCAACCCCCTACTCGCCGCGGTCGGACTCGGGTGCATCGCGCTCCCGGTCCTGATCCACATCCTGATGCGACGCCGCCGCAAGCCGGTGGCGTGGGGCGCGATGAAGTTCCTCGAAGAGGCGTTCCGCCGCCAGCGCAAGCGCACCCGATTCGAACAACTCCTCCTCCTCGCCGCGCGTTGCCTGCTCGTCGC
This sequence comes from Phycisphaeraceae bacterium, assembly GCA_040374335.1. Taxonomy (GTDB): domain Bacteria; phylum Planctomycetota; class Phycisphaerae; order Phycisphaerales; family UBA1924; genus JBEIUO01. Next base: position 1,368 of record JBEIUO010000212.1, on the reverse strand, counting down.
CGCCCTGGCGCTGGCGCTCGGACGCCCGTTGCTCGGCGCGGCGGGGGTTCTGGGCCGAAAGCCAGCGCGCACGGTGTACCTGCTGGTGGACAACTCGATCGCCGCGGGAGTCGCCGGTGCCGACGGCGGCACCGCGCTCAGCGCTCACAAGGCGAGGGGCCTCGAACTGATTCAATCGCTCTCGGCGGCACGCGGCGACCGGGTGGCGGTGGTTTCGCTCGCAGGCCCGGCGCAGGCGGTGGTACTCCCGGCGGCGAGTGATCTGGCCGCCGCCGCGGAACTGCTCAAAGGCCTCGAGCAAGAAGACAGCCGCGCGCATCTTCGCGGCGCTCTGGAGATCGTGGCATCCGCGGGTGGCGCGGGCGGCGATGCGGCCAAGGGAGCGGAGATCATCGTGCTCAGCGAGTTCCGCGCGGGGAGCTTCGACGTCCGCGCTGCCGCACCGACGCTCCCGTCACTCCGAGAAGCTCAGGTTGCGTTCGCACCCGCTGCCAGCACCCCACTCTCGAACACCGGCGTGCGATCCGTGGAACTCCTGCAGCCGCTGGTCATGAGCGCACAAGGCACGGGCGCGGGCGCCCCGTTGCCGGTTCGTGTCATGCTCGCTCGCTCGGGTGCCGGGCTCGAACGCGAATCAAACACCCCGGTCGAGATCACGCTCTCCACGGTGGCGGGACAAGAACTCACGAAGGCGACGCTGGACGTGGCGTGGACGTCGGGTCAGGAGCAGACCACCGCGCTGGGGCTACTCCCCTCCCCCACTCGCGAGGCCGCGGGCACCGCGGAGTCGTTCCTGGTCACCGCCCGCATCCCGGGCGACTCGCTCACGCGTGATGACGCGGCGATTTCACCCGTGCGAGCTCGCGCGAGGTTGGACGTCTTCATCCTCGCCCAGGCCTCGACCCGCGCGGGCGAGGGGCGGATCGATTCGTACGGACCGGCGGAGTGGCTCTCCCTCTGTCTCGCGCCCCAGGCCGACGACAGCGAACGCCGCCGGCTCGACGCCGACATCCGCGTCACTCTGCTCGACCCCACGATCACGCCGCAACTCGCCGCGCTAGCAGAGGCCGACGCGGTCATGGTTCCGCGGCCTGACCTCCTCGACGCGACCGGATGGGCACGCGTGAAGGATGCGCTGGCCGCGGGCGCGTTCGTCCTGATTTCACCCCCGCCCGATGCAGCGCTGCACCTGTGGGCGGACGGGCTGAAGGACATGGGCTCGCTGAAGTGGGAGTTTGCACGCGAGGCCACGAGCCACGCGACCCCGCTCAAGGTGAGCCCCGAACGCACGATGAACGAGGGCTCGGATCCTCTCGCACTTCTCGCGGGCGAACTCGAAGAACTGGTCAAGCCCGTCACCGTCACGCG
>JBEIUO010000112.1:0-6930 GCA_040374335.1 Phycisphaeraceae bacterium | reverse complement strand
GGGCGTGTGCGTGCGGCTGTATTCGGAGGAGGACTTCAAGGCGCGTGGGGAGTTCACGGATCCGGAGATCGTGCGGTCGAATCTGGCGGCGGTGATTCTGCGGATGAAGGCGCTGCGGCTGGGAGAGGTGGATCGCTTTCCGTTTGTGGAGCCGCCGGACTCGAGGCAGATCAAGGACGGGTACGAGACGCTGCACGAGCTTGGGGCCGTGGACGAGGGGAACGAGCTGACGAAAGTGGGGCGGGAGTTGTCGCGGCTGCCGCTGGATCCGAGGATCGGTCGGATGCTGCTCGCGGCGCACCAGGAGGGGTGTTTGTCGGAGATGCTGGTGATCGCGTCGGCGCTTTCGGTGCAGGATCCGCGGGAGCGGCCGATGGAGAAGGCGGACGACGCGGACGGGATGCACGCGAAGTTCAAGGATGCGCAGTCGGACTTTGGGACGTACCAGAAGCTGTGGGGGTGGTACCGCGGGCACAAGGAGCAGATGGGGGGGGCGAAGCTGCGGCGGGTGTGCAAGGATCACTTCCTGAGCTTTATGCGGATGCGGGAGTGGGAGGAAGTGCACCGGCAGATCGCGGCGCTGGTGGAGGAGCTCGGGTACAAGGCGAACGAGAAGCCGTCGACTCCGGAGTCGGTGCATCGGGCGCTTTTGGCGGGGTTGCTGTCGAACATCGGGATGCGGAACGAGCAGGGGGAGTATGTTGGTGCGAGGGGGATGAAGTTCAACGTGTTCCCGGGGTCGGCGCTCTTCAGGAGTCAGCCGAAGTGGGTGATGGCGGCGGAGATCGTGCGGACGAGCAGGGTGTACGGGCGGACGGTTGCGCCGCTGCGGCCGGAGTGGGTGGAGTCGATCGCGAAGCACCTGCTGAAGAAGAGCTACTCGGATCCACACTGGGTGGAGCAGACGGGGACGGTGGTGGCGCACGAGCGGGCGTTGTTGTTTGGCATGGAGATCTACGCGAAGCGGCGGGTGCACTACAGGTCGATCAACCCGGCGGAGTCGCGGCAGTTGTTCATTCATCACGCGCTGGTTGAGGGGGAGATTGATACCTCGGGGCGGTTCCTGCGGCACAACATGGAGCTGCGCGAGCAGATCCGGGAGCTCGAGCAGAAGGCGCGGCGGCTGGATCTGCTGGCGGATCACCAGACGCAGTACGAGTTCTATTCGCAGCGGATTCCGCAGGACGTGTACACGACGGCGAGCTTTGAGCGGTGGCGGGCGCAGGCGGAGAAGGAGGACGCGGAGATTCTGTTCATGCGGCGGGAGGATCTTCTCGCGGCGAGCGATGAGCCGCTGCGGGATGAGCAGTTCCCCGACACGCTGAATGTGGGTGGGGCGAAGCTGCCGCTGCGGTACAAGCTGGAGCCGGCGGCGGCGGATGACGGGGTGACGATCCGGCTGCCGCTGGAGGCGGTGTCGAACCTGGACGAGCGGTTGTTTGAGTGGCTGGTGCCGGGGATGCTTGAGGAGAAGGTGGGGAACATCGTGAAGGCGCTGCCGAAGCATCTTCGGCGGGCGTTGCCGCATCCGTCGGCGTTTTTGCCGGAGTGTGTGTCGCAGCTTGGGCGGCCGGAGGGGAGTTTGTACGATCGGTTGGCGACGATCATCCGGCTGAAGGTGGGCGTTGAGGTGAGTCCGGATGAGTTGCGGGTGATCGAGTTGCCGGCGCACTCGCTGATGAACTTCGAGGTGGTGGACGGGAGCGGGCAGATTCTGGCGCAGGGGCGGGGTCTTGGCGCGATCCGGGTGAAGCTTGCGCCGCAGATCCGCGATGGGTTTGCGCGGTTGCAGGCGGATCGGGTGACGCGCGACGGGATCAAGAAGTGGGACTTTGGTGATCTGCCCGAGCGGGTGCAGATCCGGCGGTTTGGGATGACGGTGGACGCGTTCCCGGGGTTGGTGGATCGCGCGACGTCGGTGTCGATCCGGTTGTTTGAGACGAAAGAATCGGCGGAGGAGGCGACGCGGTTTGGGCTCAGGCGGTTGTGCATGCTCTCGGCGGCGGAGGACTTCAATCGGTACACGCAGTTTCTTCCGGCGGCGGATCGGCTGGCGTTCCAGTATTCGGCGATGGGGAAGGCGTCGGAGTTCAAGCCGGTGCTGCGGGAGTTGATCGCGGACCGCGCGTTTCTCGCGGATCAGCAGGGGTCATTCGCGGCGGAGCGGTACCCGCGCGACGACGAGGCGTTCGAGAAGCTGATTTCGGCGGGGTTGTCGAGGCTTGGGCGGGCGATGGACGAGGTGGTGGAGCTGGTGAGCGCGATTTTCGCGGGGATGTACGCGGTGCGGGCGTCGGTGGGGGAGCGACCGCCGGCGGCGTGGGGGCCGGTGCTGAATGATCTGAAGGAGCAGCTTGATCATCTCGCGCCGCCCGGGTTCCTGGGCGCGGTGCCGTACGAGTGGCTCAGGCATTACCCGCGGTATCTGGCGGCGATTCAGCGGCGGGTTGGGAAGCTGGTGGGGGACGGGTTGACGAAGGACCTGCGGAAGATCGCGGAGTTTCAGGCGTATTGGCGCGGGTATGTGGAGCTGTCGCAGAAGAGCGAGGAGGGGCGGCGGTTTGATGCGGCGCTGCACCAGTATCGGTGGATGCTGGAGGAGTATCGGGTGTCGCTGTTTGCGCAGGAGCTGAGGACGTCGATCACGGTGTCGCCGAAGCGGCTGGAGGAGCAGTGGGCGTTGCTCGCGCCGAAGGTGCCGTCAGCGTGAGAGGAGCGAGCCGGACTGGGCGACGAAACTGTCGCCGTGCCAGTCGGTGTCGGCCTTGACGGCGCGTGGGACGGAGGCGATCTCGGCGCGGCGGGCGTCGGTCTGGCGGTTGACGAGGTCGGCGTGGGTGGTGAAGTAGGCGAGGGACTTGGCGCGGAACTGGTCGATCGAAACGAAGCCGTGGCGGAACATGAAGGCTTCGAGCTGGGCCTTGAGATCGCGGATGAGGCGGTAGCCGTGGATCATCACGCCGGTGCAGATCTGCGTGGTGTTCGCGCCGCAAAGGATGAACTGGGCGGCGTCGTCGCCGGATTCGATCCCGCCGAGTGACGAGAGCGAGCGATCGGGGAACTCGGCGGCGATCATCTTGCCGAGCTCCATGTTCATGCGGAGCGAGATTGGGCGGACAGCGCGGCCGGAGTAGCCGCCGGGGGTGGAGTAGCCCTCGACCGCGGGTTCGGGGCGGAGGGTTTCGAGATTGATGCCCATCACGCTGAGGACGGTATTGATGGAGGAGAGGCCGGAGCACCCGCCGCGGAGCGCGGCGCGACCGGCGGCGCAGATGTCGGTGACGTTCGGCGTGAGCTTGGCCCAGACGGGGACGCGGGCGTCCTTCATGACCCATCCGCAGACTTCTTCGAGGATCTGCGGGTTCTGGCCCATCGCGCTGCCCATGTTCTGCTCGGGGAGGCCGTGGGGGCAGGAGAAGTTGAGTTCGAGGGCGTCGACGCCGGTTTCCAGGGTGCGGCCGACGATCTCGGCCCAGGCGTCGCGCGAGTACTCCTCCATGATGGAGGCGATCAGCACGCGGTCGGGGTAACGGTCCTTGATGCGGCGGAAATCGTCGGTCCACGCGGCGAAGGGGCGGTCGGAGATGAGCTCGATGTTCTCCCAGCCGAAGATCTCGCCCGTGGAGGCGGCACGCATGCGGGCGTACCTGGGGGTGACGTTGCGGATGCGGGCGTGGTCGAGGCAGGCCGTTTTGGAGACGACAGCGCCCCAGCCTTCGTCGAAGGCGCGGGCGATTACATTCGCGTTGGTGCTGGGGGGTCCTGAGCCGATGATAAACGGATTCGGCAGCTTCAGGCCGTCGACGGTGATCGAGAGGTCGGTCCCGGGAAGATGGGAAAGCGGCGTGCCCGTGGTCATAGGGGCGTTAGGATAGGTCTCCGCCCGGCGTCGGGCGTTTCACGATGGTCCCAGCACTGCTCATCTTCTCGTTTCTGCTCGTTCACCTCCACGATGAGGTCGGACGCGGCGACGAGGCGGTGAGTTATCTTCCGGACAAGGTGATCCTCGGAACCGTGGCGGCGGTTGCTGTGGTGTGGGCGGTGACCCATGCCGCGGTGATCGTGGCCGGGCGTCTGGTGGACCGGGGGCGGGTGCATTGGGCGCGTCGGTGCGACACGATGATCGGGGCGTCGCGGCTGCTGGTCGCGGGGATCGTCGCGGTTTCGATTTTCGCGTTCGGGTATCTGGACGCGGTGCGGGTGTACGTGGGCGAGGGGGTGTTGCTCGACCGGTTGTTGGGGGTGCTGCCGTTGTGGGGGTTCATCGCCGCGGGGTGGGTATCGCAGTACGAGATCGACCGGCGGATACGCGAGGCGATGTTCTACCGGTCGATCCAGTCGGGACGGCCGATCGAGCCGATCGAGACTCGTGCGAAGCACGTGTGGCTGCAGATCCGGCATCAACTCTTGATGTGGGTGCTGCCGCTGTGCATGATCTCGTCGGTGGGGCAGTTCGTGCAGAACTATATCGGCGCGAGGCCCGCGGTGGCGGCGATGCTGGGGCCGGTTGGGCTGAATCTCGTGCAGTTGGGTGCATCGCTGGCGATGTTCGTCTTCACGCCGGTGGTGGTGCGGCGGGTGTGGCGGACGACGGAGCTTGGGGAGGGTGAGTTGCGAGAGAGGATCGTTTCGATCTGCCGGACACACGGTGTGCGGGTGCGCGGGCCGTACGTGTGGCGCACGGGTTCCAGCGTGCTGAATGCCGCGGTGCTGGGGCTGTTGTTCCCGGCGCGGTACCTGGTGTACACCGACGCGTTGCTCGAGACGTTGACGCCACGGCAGCTCGACGCGGTCACGGCGCACGAGGTGGCGCATCTGCGGCTGTGGCACATGCTGTGGCTGGGCGTGACGGCGTTCGCGGCGATCTGGGTGGCGTCGGCGGCGGTGGCGATGGGGTTTACGTTCGGCATCGCGGCGTTGGAGCGGCTGGTGTACGTGGATATCAACTCGGTGGCGGTGCAGGGGGCGATGGCGTTGCTCGTGTTCGGCTCCGCAGGTTGGTTTTTCTGCTACGCGAGCCGGCGGTTTGAGTGGCAGGCGGACGCGTTCGCGGTCAAGCACCTGAGCGTGCACCGCGCGGACGGCCGGGGTTCTGAGGTTGTGACGCCGGAGGCCGCGGCGGCGGTGGCGGATGCGTTGATCGCGGTGGCGTATTACAACGGGATCCCGGAGGAGAAGTTCCAGTGGCGGCACGGTTCGATCGGCGAGCGTCGGCGGCGGGTGCTCGGGCTTGTGGGGCAGCCGGTGAACGGGTTGCCGATTGATCGGGCGTCGGCGGTGATTCGTTGGACGAGTCTGGCGGCGCTCGTTGGTGTTGGCGTGTTGTCGGCGTATGTGGGGTAATCAGCAATGGCACTAACGGCGAGGGAATCGCGGCTGGCGGGCGTGGCGGGCAAGCGTGGGGGGGTGATGCTCGCGGAGCTCGAGCACCTTGTGAACATCCCGACCGGGCCGGGGGGCGGCGGATTGGACGAGACGCGGGGCTGGTTGTGCGATCGGCTCGCGAAACTCGGCGCGAGCGTGCGGCTTGAGCCCGGGGACCCGACGCCGGAGTGGCTCGGGGGTGGGGGAAAGGCGGCTCTGCCCACGGCGGTTTGCGAGCGGCGGATCGCGGGTGCGGGGCCGCATTTCATGCTGTGCGGCCATATCGATACCGTGCACGATGTTTCGAGCTCGTTCCGGCGGCTCTCGATCGCGACGGACGGCAAGACGTGCACGGGGCCGGGCGCGGTGGACATGAAGGGCGGCCTGCTCGTCGCGTTGCACGCGCTCGAGACGCTCGAGGAATGCGGCGTGCGGGTGTCGTTCACGTTCGCGATCAACAGCGACGAGGAGACCAGTTCGTTCGCGTCCGAGCGTGCGCTGCGGGCGTGCGCGAGGGCGGCGGACATCGGGCTGGTCTTTGAGCCCGCGATGGCCAACGGCGGGCTTGTGGTCGAGCGGACGGGCAGCGGCCAGTTCATGCTCGAGGCGCGCGGGCGTTCGGCGCACGTCGGGAGGGATTTCACGAGCGGGGCGAGCGCGGTGAACGCGCTGGCGCGTGCGATTCTTGATGTTGCCGCGATGGCGGACCCGGCGCGGGGCGTGATCACCAACATCGGTCCGGTGAAGGCTGACCAGCCGTCGAACGTGGTGAGTGATCTGGCGTGCGCGTGGGGGAACGCCCGGTTTGCGGACGCGGCGCTCGCGGAGGAGTTGGGCGGGCGGATGGATGCGCTCGCGACCGCGGCAGGCGCGTTGCCCGCGATCATCGTTCGGCGCGCGTTCAACCGGCCGAGCAAGCCCGCGACGCCCGCGGTGATGCGGCTGGCGGAGGAAGTTCGGGCGGCGGCGGAGGATCTGGGGCAGGCGTTGCCCTTCGGGAAAACCGGCGGGGTGTGCGACGGCAACACGATGCAGGCCGAGGGCCTCGCGACGATCGACACCCTTGGCGTGCGCGGTGGCGGGCTGCACACGCCCGACGAGTGGGTGGAGGTGGCGAGCCTGGCGGAGCGTGCGGCGCTCGCGTCGGTGCTGATCTCCCGGCTCGCGGGTGGTGCATAATCATTCACTGGACCATGATTTTATCGAGTGGGCATTCCGACGGGGCCGATGTCCGCTACAGTTCGGCGGAGATACACAGATGACACAGGCAGCGACAAACGTGAACCCCACAGCGAACGCACAGCCCTCGAGCACGGTTGGGAGCCGGTTGCGATCGAGCCCGGCCCTGAAGGCCGCGGTCGATGCGATCCTCCGGGAGGCGGCCTCGGGCTCGGCGCAGATCACCGACACCCGTCCGTCGAATCCGGGCCTCAAGGAGTCGTACGACTCGATGCTGAAGCGGTGCGCGGATGTTCGCGGCCGTGGTCTGCTGTACCCGTACATCGGGAGTGGGGCCGGCAACGGTGCGCTGGTCGAGCTCGCCGACGGCAGCGTGAAGTGGGACAT
>JBEIUO010000443.1:0-3378 GCA_040374335.1 Phycisphaeraceae bacterium | reverse complement strand
TGCTCGAGGTTGAGGGGTTGACGGCGACGGGTGATGAGCCTGCGACGTTGGCGTACGCATCACCGGAGCAGTTGGAGGGAAGCGACGTCGACCAGAGGACGGACGTGTATTCGCTCGGGGTGATTCTGTACGAGATGCTCGCGGGGCGGAGACCGTTTGAAGAGCACCTCGGGCGGCGTGCGATCTTGAAGGCGATGCGGCAGCAGCGTCCGCCGTCGCTCAAGGAGTTGGTGCCGGGGATCGCCGCGGATCTTGCGGTGATCGCGCAGCGGGCTCTGGAGGAGGATCCGGCGCGGCGGTACCAGTCGCTGTTCTTGCTGGCGACGGATCTGCGGCACTTCTTGGCGGGAGAGCCGATTGACACGAGGGCGGAGCCGGTGGGGCGGACGTTGCGGCGGTTGGCGGCGCGGCACTGGCGGTACGTGGTTGTGGGCGGGGTTGCGATCGCGTTGGTGGTGTCGGGAGCGGTGCGGTTTGGGTTGTTGTACCAGCGGACTCAGGCGTTGTACGTTGAGGCGAGCACCGAGAAGCGGCGGGCGGATGAGGCTGTGGGGAGGCTGGAGGATGCGCTGGCGATGAGCCGCGTTGATTTGGGGAGGCAGTTGGCGGCGGCGGGGGTTGTGCACACTGGCGAGGGGATGCTTTGGGAACAGGTTCTCGCGAGTGTCGGCGAGGGTGGTGACGCGGGCTCTATGTCGGGGCATCGACGCGCCGCTCTGTGGGGGCTTCGGGAGCTTTACTTTCGTGACCCCTGCCTGGTGACGATCAGGCCGAGTCCGCTGGTGCGAGGGGCGTCGATCGCGGTGGGGCGGGACTCTGTGGTCTGGTGCGGCGCGGATGGTGTCGTGCGGGAGTTGGATCCGATTGACCTGTCGGAGAAGACATCATGGGCGTATTCGCCGAAGCATGACCCCAGTGCACACAGGGTGTACGTGTGCGACGACGCGGCGCATCTGATCGTGGTGGACTTGGGAGATCCGCCGGGTGTTGAGCGGTGGTCGATTCCGGCACGCGAGCGGCTGATGCGGGTGGATGTAGGGAGAGAGCTGCGTGGGGTTCTCGCGCGGCATTCGTGGGATGGTTCGGAGTTGGTGGTCGAGCGTGAGACGGGGGGGCTTGATCTGATCGACCTGCGGACGGGCGAGGCCACGGTGTTGGAACCGGACCTCACGATCCGTGCCGCGGGATTTGACCGTGATGGCGGGCTGTGGTTTCAGACGCTGGAGAACGGGTTGTATGACCGGGCCGTTGGCTCGATGGCATACAGCCTGGTGAAGACGATTGAGCCTCCGGAGGGGAATGGACCGCAGTTGCATCACGGGCATCTCTTTACGAGTCTCGCGGTGGATCCTGTGGAGGGGTTGGTTGCATTGTTGCTGGGAGGGAGGCCGTGGCTGGTGCCGCTTGGGGCGGAGGCGGAAGCGGTTCAGATTCGCAGTTCGGTGGCGCGGGGTGGGGGGAAGTTCTCGGTGGACGGGCGGTTGTATTTCCCGACGAACGATCAGCGGGTTTCGCGGGTGGATCTGGAGACAGGGCGGCCTGTGGCCGGGGCGAGCGGGCACGCGAGCGAGATTCTGGTGGTGGCAGATGCGCCGCAGTGGGATCGGCTGTACAGCGTGGATACGCGAGGGGTGCTGAAGGCGTGGCCCAGGGATCTCGGCGCGTTGTCGATGGAGGTCGAGACGGAAGGGACGTTCGGGATCATTCCGACGGACATCGAACCGCTGCGTGACAGCCACGTTGCGGTGAGCAACAACATCGGGCAGGTTCGGGTGATCGAGTTGAAGGCTGGGGATACGGAACTGGTGCACACGGCGCACAAGGAGTACACGTCGGCGGTCAGCATCGACGAGTCGCGGGGGATTGCGTTCACTGTTGGATACGACGGGGTGCTGCGGCGGTGGGGGTATCCGTCGTGGAGGGCGGAGGGAGAGGTACGTGTGTCGGCGAGTCCGGCGACCTCGGTGGAGGCGGACCTTCGCGCTGGAGTGTGGTGCGTGGGTACGTCGCGGGGGGAGTTGATTTTCGGCGACACGGGGACGATGTTGCCGATCGCGACGGCGTCGCTGGGTGAGGCGCAGCGGGTGGGGAAGGTGGCGATGGACGCGACGGGCGTGCGGATCGCGGTGGGGTGTTCTGGGGGCGAAGTCGCGGTGTGGGCGCCTCGGTCGGGCGGGGAGCCGACGCGTCTTGGGCTTGGGACTCGTCCGGTGCGGCGGGTGGTGTGGATGTCGCAGGATCGGTTGCTGGCGGGTAACGACGAGGGTTTGTTGGTGTTGGTCGATGTGGCCCGGGGCGAAGTCAAGGCATCGGTCTCGGGGCACGCGAATCCGATCGCGGGGCTGGAGGACTGGCCGGAAGAGGGAGTGGTGATTTCCCTGGACCGGGCCGGGACGCTCAACGTGTGGGATCGGGAGCAGCTGACGATTCTGGCGACGGTGCGGCTGACGCAAGAGCCGGTGTGGGAGCTGGCGATCAACCGGCCGGAGCGGACGATCCTGGCGGTGGGTTCGATTCAGCGCATCATCTCCTGGAGGCTTGGGGATTCGGACCGCTGCATCGAGGGCAATCTCGCGTACCAGCTTGCTCTCCGGGCGGAGGTCGACGGTGTGGATAGGCGTGGCGAACGGGAGAAGATTCTGCGGGCGTTGCGTGTGCGGGGAGGGTCGGAGTGAACCTGAGCGTGCCAGATCGGGCTTGGGCTGATAGGCTTTGCGGGTCGAGATGATGGAGAGCCTTCGGGTTGGATATGGATTCGGATGACACGGTGCACATCAGTCGGTCCGGGTGCGATGAACCCACGCAGGGTGACGCCGGTGCTGCGCGCCCGGTGATCGCCGTGCCCAAGCGGCTGGGGGCGGTGCAGCTTGTGCGTCAGATCGGTCAGGGCGGGATGGGCGTCGTGTGGCTGGGGAGACACGAACTCCTGAACCGCGATGTGGCGGTGAAGTTCCTGCTGAATCTGGCGGCGGATGAGGATGACCCGGAGTTCGGCGCGTTGTTGGAGGGAGCGAGGGCGGCGGCGGCGATCCACCACAAGGGGCTGAACGCCGTCCTTCACGCGGACGTGATCGAGCGGGTCCCGTTTCTCGTGATGGAGTACGTCGAAGGTCCCACGCTGTCGCAGTTGCTGCACAAGTGCGAGCGACTCTCGCCGGCGGTGACGAGGGTGGTGATGGAATCGCTGTGCGCGGCGGTGGGGGAGCTGCACGACAATGGCGTTGTGCATCGTGACATCAAGCCGAGCAACGTGCTGCTGGCGATGGACGGGACGCCCGTGCTGACGGACTTCGGGCTCGCGTGCTTCAAGGCCGGGGGCGAGTTGAACTTCACCGTGAAGGGGATTGCGGGGACGCCGGTGTACATGGCGCCCGAGAT
>JBEIUO010000607.1:0-2624 GCA_040374335.1 Phycisphaeraceae bacterium | reverse complement strand
CGCAGCCCAGGTCGAGGATGTGGGCGCCGGGCTGAACCCCGGCGCGCTCCCAGAGACGGTGGGTGGATTCGCTCCACAGCCGGTGCTGCAGCCCGAGGCGGACGGATTCGTCCCCGTCGGTCCCCAGGACGTACTCGGAGCTATCGGCAACGGCGGTGGTATTGGTGTGTTCGCTCATGGAATGGCCCGGACTCTAGGGGAGCTCGGTTGCTCGCGGCGGTTGGCCCGCGTCCGGTGTCCCTGTGAATAACCAATCTCTCGTCAACCCCACATCGGCTTGGCGGGAGGGCGAATGAAGTCGCCGGGAGAACCCCGCCCGAGCAGCCTCTACGCTTGGCCCTGTGCTGCGGTTCGGATCGAATGCACCCACGTCCGCGAACTCTGAACCGGCGGGGATCCCGCTGATGTGCCGGCGGTCGGCGCGGCTGGAGTTTGTGAACTCACTTTTCTTCGCGGTGGCTCTGGCGGCGATCGAGCCGGGCGTTGTGTCGGTGTACGTGAAGCAGTCCTTTGATTCGGTGGTTGCCGCGGGGCTGCTGGCGTTTGCGGTGGCGTTTGTGGGGTCGTCGGGGGAGTTCGCGAACATTCTGTCGTTCGTCTGGACGCCGCTGAATCAGGGGCGGCGGAAGATCCCGTTCATCAACATGCTGCAGGTGGGGGTGCTGGTCTGCGTGTGCGGATTGGCGTTGCTGCCGGTTTCGGCGGTTGGGTTGGTGGCGTTGATGGCGGTGATGCTGGCGGCGCGGGTCTGTTGGTCGGGGATCATCACGGTGCGGCCGACGATCTGGCGTGCCAACTACCCCCGAGAGATTCGGGCTGGAATTGTCGGCCGCTTCGGGTTGGCGGAGGTGCTGACGATCGCGGTGGTGAGCTTGTCCATAGGTGTCGTGCTCGACCACGCGCCTCATCTGTTTGCGCCGGTGATGATCGGCACGGCGGTGGTGGCGGTGGGCGCGGTGGTCTCGCTCTCTCGGCTTCGCGTGCGGCGGGAGCATCGCGTGATCCGAGAGGAGTCGTCACGCACGATCATGAAGCCGTGGCATGGGCTGTCGAGCGTGTGGAACGTCCTGCGCAAGGACAAGTTCTACGCGAAGTTCATGGGCTGCCTCTTCGTGCTCGGGTTCGGCAATCTCATGCTCCCGCCGCTCACGGTGCTGCTGCTGAAGGACCAGTTTGGGCTGTCGTACTTGCCGAGCATTCTGATCATCACGGTGGTGCCGCGGCTGGTGCAGGCGGCGACGATTCCGCTGTGGGCGAAGCTGCTGAACAGGTCGCACGTGGTTCGGTTCCGTTCGATCCATTCCTGGACGTTCATTGTCGCGGGGGTGCTGTTTACGGTCGGCGCGGCGACGCACTCGCTCGCGCTGATCGTCGCGGGGACGACGCTGATGGGGTTCGGCTTCGGCGGGGGAAACCTGGCGTGGAATCTGGGGCACACGGACTTTGCGCCCGTGAGCGAGACGTCGCACTACATGGCGACGCACCTGACGCTGAACGGGATCCGCGGGATCATCGCGCCGTTCGCGTCGGTGGCGATGTTCCAGGCGCTGGACGCCGCGGAGTTGCCCGCGGGCGTCATCGTGTACGCGTTCGCGCTCGCGATCTCTACGGCGGGCGCGTCGGGGTTCGTGGCGCTCAACCGGGAGATGGGCGAGTTGGTGTCGAAGGTCTCGCGGAGCTCGTGAAATCGCGGCCACCTCGGTGGGAAGTGGCCGCGGGAGGGGTCAGTTGATCGAGATCTTGCGCGGTGCGTTCTGCTGCGACTTGGGGAGTCGGAGCGTCAGCACGCCGTCGCGGAGCTCGGCCTTGGCGTTGGATTCGACGACAAGTGCGGGGAGCGCGACGCGGCGAGAGAGGGAGCCGGAATAGCGTTCGCGCCTGTGGTACCCGGCGGTCTTCTCTTCCTTCTCCTCCTCGCGCTTCGCGTTGATCGAGAGGACGCCGTCGTGGACTTCGATCTCGATCTGGTCGCGGGTGAACCCGGGGACGTTGGCGACCACGGTCACCGCTTCGCCGTCCTCGGTCACATCGAGGGCGAGAGGGCTGCACTGTGCGTCGGCGGGCTCGCAGGCGGTATGCAGGAGCGGCTCGGCCATCACCTGCTCGAGCAGGGCCCAGGGGTTGACGGGACGGTTGATGTTGCGGCGGGTCAGGAACGTCATTACGTGCCTCCTTTTGAGGTGTTTCGCCGGCGGTGGGCGCCCCGTGGCGACCAGCCGGGCGGGCATGTGAGGAGTTGCAAGTTTCGTGCCATTCGTGGCGCGTGGCGTGGTGGGGGTGTGGTGCGGAGTTCCTGCCACTTCGGCAACTCCACAGCCTGCCCCGGGCAAAAAGGGCTGTCAACGTGACCGTTCGACGGGCGTTCGCCGAACTCAGCTAGAATCGGGCATGAGCACCGTGATCGACCTCCGTTCGGACACCGTCACCCGTCCTACCCCCGCTATGCGCAAGGCGATCGCCGACGCCGAAGTCGGCGACGATGTGTTGGGGGATGATCCCACCGTGAACCGGTTGCAGGAGACCGTCGCCGAACTCCTCGGGAAGGAGGCCGCGTGTTTCGTGCCCAGCGGGACCATGGCGAACCAGACGGCGATCCGGGCCCACACGGAGCCTGGTGACGAGAT
>JBEIUO010000674.1:0-2329 GCA_040374335.1 Phycisphaeraceae bacterium | reverse complement strand
TAACGCTGGTCTTGTCGCGGGGCGGCTCAACTCCCAATAGGGGAGTGTATTTCGGGGGGATGGCTGGATTGTGGGTGCGGGAGTCAGAGAATAAGGGGGCGGTGTGGGGGGAGAGATGAGCCTTGCTTGAGTTGCGGCGGGTAAACCGGGGATCAAGGATTCGAGCTTGGGAGTGGGGTGCCAGAAACGCCTACCTTCGTAGGGCTCTCACGCGTTCCGGCCGACTTGTGTGCCGATAGCGTGGCGAGGGTGAGGCAGGGGTAACTCCGCCTTGCCGGCACCCGAGTCCGCTCACTCGCTTCCGCGACTCCGTTCTCTACGAAGCCTCATACTCCACTGTAAACTTCAGAAAGTGATCAGAGAACGCTTTCATCGTCGCGGCAAACATGGGGCCTGGATCATACGTGTCATACTTCGCTTCTCTGGTGCTCAGCCCGATCTTGGATACACCGTTCTCCCGCTCCGCAGAGCAGATGATCGAGTCCATCGCGAAGTACTCCCCGGGGCGATTGAAGATCATGATGAATGGCTCACCGCGAGCAAAATCGCGTTCGATCTCTTCGTCTGACGCCAGGCGATCGGGCGGCTCACCGTCGGACAGGTTCGTACGCACTACGAGATTGCCATCGTGGTCCGTTCGCTCGCGACCGAGCGTTCGCAACGCCTGCATCATGACGGACAACGCCCACGCCTTCGGATCGACAACCGTGAACGTAAGGCATGCTTCCACACCCATGTCATTCGCCTTTCACTCGAACCCACTCGCGTCACCCAGGACGGTCTTGATGTCTGAACCGACCCACGATTCGTTGGCAGAATACCACACCCTCTCGTCAGTGAAGTGGCTTCAGGGCACAGAGATTGGGCCGACGGGCGATTCGCGACGGGCTGAGATTGTGGCTCCGGTGAAGGCCGGGTGTGCTCGCCGGGGTGCTGGTGCTTCAGCGGCGGGCGAGGCCTCGCGGGGTGCGTGTTGGAGTTGGGCTACGAGTACCGCGTTCGCGGTGCGGGGGTGGTGGGTGTTGGCTACCGGGGGTGTGTCGCAGAGCGGAGGGGGCAGCCGGATACAGGGGTTTGGGCCTTCGGCCTGGATAACGTCCGTGCCAAGCCCGATTCCTTTCAAGCCGGGCCGTCACCGCCCCACCCGTGCTGCTCGGCGCTCGGGCCTTCTGACGTAGGCAGCATTCGGTCCAGCAATCCAACAGTGGCTTCGTGCCAAACGCTATAGGCGAGTTGCGCTTGGCCTGCAAACTCGACGCGACACACGCGGTCGTCGTTGCACCGGGATATACCGGTGAGGAAGCCGCCCCTGTGTGCCGCGAGGTCTGCGACTTGATCACATGCCAAGTGTGTTGCGGGCGTTGGCCGCGAGATGCCTGCGAAGCGCTCAGCGGCCTCGATAGCAATCGGTGCTGTGTCGGCTGAAGGGAGCCACAGAAGGAACCCACAGCCCAATCGCTCCCATACGGATGCCCACGGGAGCGAATCGAGGTTAACCTCGACCACTGATCGCCAGTGGGTGCCATAGTCAACAACGTGTTCTTCGCGGAACTCCAGCGACGGCTGCGCGAAAGCCCTCCGCGCCTCCCAGAGCGGGGTGCGTATCGAGTCCGTCCGCCGGTGCTCCCTCAGTTGCATCTCGCATATGACCCACCGCGGTCTGAACCCCCTCCTCAACAGAACAGGAACTATGGATCTCTCGGCGAGTCGACGGCAAAGGTCCTCGCAGGAGCGTTGACCCGGGAACCCATGGTCGACGGCAACTCGAATGCACCGCAGTCGATCGCAGCTGGATCGATCGAGTGTGGGCTCGCCACGCGCCCCAATCCAATCGGATTGCCCTTGGAACGGACCCAGGGTGATTCCGACCATGTACTCGGGTGTTCGGGATGCGATGGGATCGCTCGCTGTCAAAGTGCTCTCCCGCAGGGTGAACCGTCCCAAGTCTCATTGACAGAATACCACACCCCGTGGCCAGTGAAGTGGATTCGGGATACAGGGATTGGAGCGATGCGAGATTCGCGATTGGGCCGCGATCGGGCCTCCGGTGAAGGCCGGGGTTCCGACGAGCCCGCGTGCCGATCGCGTGACGAGAGGGGGGAAGGTGTGTGGGAGGGTGGCTTCTCGGCTAGAGACTCGTTGTGCATGCACGGCCTGATCGGTTTCAGCAGATGAGCGTTGGTCGTCAGTAGAACTCCCAACCGGCGTCCCTTCTCAACGCCGCCGAAGCGTTCACGGGTACTCATCTGCGGGAACGAAGCCATCGCAGCCGTCGTGTTCGAACCGAACGCGCCCGTCGAATGGCACCGCCGCGTTCGAGCACACGCCG
>JBEIUO010000741.1:0-1975 GCA_040374335.1 Phycisphaeraceae bacterium | reverse complement strand
GCATCTGCAACGCCCTCCTCGCCAACACCGGCCTCGGCCAACTCCGCACCCCTTCCACACCCTCCGGTGCCTCCACCCTCGAGCCCGAACTCCCACTCATCACCACCGGCGACGATCTGGCGTGCATCGCCCAGTTCGTCGACCCCGCCCAGCACTCCTATTCCGCAGCGTCCGTCATCGCCACACTGCTGAACACCGCCGGAATCATGCCCGGCCCCCAATCCGCCGCCACACGCACCGTGTGACACCCCGTTGCCACGCAACGTCTCGCACACTCGGCCTCCTACCGTCTCGGATGCCTCTGTCTACCCCCGCCGAGACTCGCCGCGGCAATCCCGCCGTCCAACTGCGACCCGTGCTCCCGAGCGATGTTCCGGAGCTCTTTGAGCTCCAGTGCGATCCGGCCTCGAACGAACTCGCCGGGACCAAACCCCGCTCGCGCGAGAACTTCTTCGCCACATGGGAACGGTCGCTGGCCGATACGCGGGTCAACGCCCGCATCATCGAGCTCCATCGCCCCTCCGCGTGGACGATCGTCGGGAGCATCGCGTGCTTCCAGGTTGAAGAGCTCGGTACGCTCCGAGACATGCTCGGCTACTGGATCGCTCGGCCCTACTGGGGAGTGGGGATCGCCTCCATCGCGGCATCTCTTTTCCTCGCCCAGGAACAACGCAGACCCCTGCTCGCCACCGCCGCCTCGGCTAACAGCGCCTCGCGGAAGATCCTCGAGCGAAACGGATTCCGCCTCATCGGGGTTCGGATGGGTGAAGAGACCGATCGCTACCTGGCGACCGAGATCGCCGAGTACACGCTCGACTAGCTCACAGCCACTCTCGGCCCCGAACTCAGAGCTTCTCCCCCGGCAGCGAACTCGCCTGCTTCACCCCCACCGCAAACTGCGCGTCGTCGACCGGCCTGTCCTCGTACACGTCGAGGTACCGGACCTCTCGTTGCTTCGAAGCTCCCGGCGGCGCCGGCGTCAGCGATGTGCCCTTGAAGAAGGCGACTTTCACGTACCGATCGAAGCAATGGAACGACAGAAACCATAGCCCCGGCTGCACGCCGTAGAACGGCGAGTTCCACTTGACCGCCTTGGAAACGCCGGGCACCGTCCTCGCGATGATCGCATCAAGATGGCGGCCCACGTCCCGCTTCCAGCCGGGCATCGCCTCGATGTACGCCCGGACCGGTGCGTCCCCCTCCGCCTTGGCGATCTGCGGGTTGCCCCCCGACAGCAGCCGCGGTTCTCCCGCAACGCCTGCCTTCACTCGCGTTGACGACCGAACCGCCTTCTTGGTTACCTTCTTCGCCATGGCGTCCACTGGAAGCGAGGATCCGCCGAGCCAGCCAACGCCCCCTCACCACTCGAAGGTGTACCGCTTCGCGTCGGCTTCTCGCTCCGCGCGCTGGAGCTCGCCGCGGATCGCGTCCATGTCGGGCGGCGGCCCCGGGTCCTTCGGCGGCTCCACGACGAAGTTCATGCGCTCCGCATCAAAGAACTCCCCCGAGTGGCTCGGCGAGCGGCGCTCGTAGAACCGAATCCCGTCGAAACTCTCACGCGGTCGCGTCGTCACCTGCCTCGCGAGCCGTGCGCACAACCCGGCTGGTGGTGCCGGGGGTAAGCCCGACAGCTCCAGAATCTCGTTGCCAGCCGCCAACTCCGCCCGCACCAAGTCCCGAAGCGGCTTCGGCAAGGCCTCGATCCGCTCCTCTCGCGTTCGCCGGTCCATCATGGACTTCCGACTCCCTTCCGCGGGAACAGGAAACCCCTCCGACGCGAGCATCCAATCGGTCGCTCCCGAGAGCGCACGCATCGTCCGCACGATCCGAATATCGCTCCGCAAACGCTTCCCCGCGGCTCACGAGATCGTCTACGAACATCGCAGTTGGTTCGTCATCAGCTACTCCCCCACCGTCAACGGCTACGACGGAGTCCTCGCCGTCCGCGCCGACTCCGACGGAGTCAAGCTCTACT
>JBEIUO010000397.1:0-3684 GCA_040374335.1 Phycisphaeraceae bacterium | reverse complement strand
GCGGTCATGGTTGTGCTTATTCTTCGGCGATCGGAGAGAGGTCAAGGGACCCGGCATGTTTGTTCCGATAGAGGGTGAGTCAAAGACCGGGGGTATTCGCGCACGTCCTGCCGAAAACCCTATAGAATGATTCCTGTCAGTGCTGAGCTTCCGGGCGAATGTTTGCCGCGGAAGAACGCGGGACCTCCACGATCGAGGCACGCTGAAACTGGTGTTGCTCTCGCCGGGGGTTGTGGTGTTTTTTTTCCTATTTGAGAAGCAGCATGGGCGGACCGCCCCGCCGGGGTTCACCCTCCAGACCGCGCCGATGGGCGGGGGCTGGTTGTGCGTTGGGGTGACGCCGGGGTCGGGCGCTCGGATAACTATGGGCGAAGGTGGGAAGGTTGCGCTGACGGAGAGTTGGCGCGGGTCGGGGCAACGGGTTCGATCGCGGATTGAGGCGAGCGAGATTCCGGGCGGGGTGCACATTGAAGCGGAGCGGGCGCTGGACGGTGCGCGGCGTGTGTATGTAGCGCGGGTACCGGGCGGGGTGGCGTTCGCAAGCCATGTGGCCGTGTTCAAGAGCCTGGGGCTGAGTGTTCAGGTGGAGGAGAGTTCACTAGCGGAGGTGATGCTGTACCGCTTCGTGATGGCTCCGCGGACGATGTTCCGAGGCGTCGGGCAGTTGCGTGCGGGGGAGCGTCGGCGGCTTGAGGTTGACGATCGAGGGGTGCGGGAGCAGACGCTGGGCGTGTTCCGGGCGGAAGCGGGTGCGGCGAAGGTGCGACCAGAGGAGGCGGGAGACAGAATCTGGGACCAGTTGCTCGGGGTTCATCGCGCGTATGGGATCGAGGCGGCTGAGTTTGGGACGCTTTTGTCGGGGGGGTTGGATTCCTCGATTCTGACGATGATCGGCGCGGAGTTGTACGGGCGGAAACGGACGTACTCGTGTTCGTACGGGTTGGAGCCGGCGGAGTCGGACCGGGAGTTGCAGTATGCGCTGACTGCGGCGGAATGGTTGGGAACGGAGCACTCGGTGCTGGTGCCGACGCGTGCGGAGTACCTGCACAGTTTGATTGACTGCGCGTTGGATGCGGAGCAGTCCTCGCTGCACTTGCAGAGCGGGCTTGTGAATCTCGCGGTGCAGGATCGTCTGGCCCCGTCGGGGGTGAAGACGTGGACGTGCGGCGAGGGCGCGGACGGCCTGTTCGGGCAGAAGATCCAGCGGCTGGTGAGGGCGATGAATGAGCGGCCGTTGGCGAAGTTTGTGTTGGGGCTGGGGCTTTCACGTGTGGTCTTGGGCCGGGTCTCGGCGATGACGAACCGGTACGGGATGCTGGCGGACATGGCAGGGCGGGTGTGGGGGCCTGGTGTGGACATCCAGGATCCGCGGCACGTGCTGTGGTCGACGGCGATTTTCGGTGAGCGGGAGTGGGTTGGTCGCCACATGAAGGGCGATCCGACGGTGGGTCGCGTGGAGTGCCTGAGTCCCTACTCGGACGGGAGCGACAACGAGAAGTTCTTTGCGTTGAACCTGTTGGGTGAGGTGACGGAGACGCAGTGCGTGTGGGCGGCGGAGAGCGAGAGGTCGGGGGTTGAGGCGATTTATCCGTTCACGGCGCCGGAGTTTGTGTCGGAGGTGAACAAGGTGCCGTGGGAGGTGAGGCTGGAGAGGCCCAAGGGCCTGCTTCGGGACACGTCGGTGCGGAAGGGGCTTCCACGGGGGATCGCGGAGCGTCCGAAGGCGTCCTTCGACATCAGGCCCTCGTTTTACGGGCCACGGGGCTCGATCCTGGACCCGCTGGTTCGGGTTTCGGCGGGCGGGTTTGATGCGGGTCTGCTAGACTCACTTCGATCGACGAATGTCTTCCGCAGTCAGATGTTCTTTACGGCTCTCAATGTCGGCCTTGTTCGCCGGCACTTCGAGTTGGGGCACACACGAGAGCAACTCCACGAGGAGTTGAACGCTTCGATTCGAGACCTTGGGGTTTGGGAGCAGATGACAGCACCGGCGCAGGTTTCCGCGGGGTGACGGAACGCCGGTGGGCCCTGTTGTGTCACGGGGCCGAGCCAGAGGATTTGTCATGTTTTTGGTGGCATTGAGTGGTCAGCAGGGGGAAGGGGCCCCCGACCGGATAAAGGTGCTGAGGCGGCCGTGCGCGGGAGGGTGGGCAACGGTCGGGGCGGGCGAGTTGCTGGGGGTGATGAGCGAGCGTGAAGGGGTGATTGAGACGGGCGAGAGTCTTCCGTCGCGCGCGGGGGGGAAGCGGTACTCGCTGGTGAGCGCGGAGATCGACCTGCGGAGCGGGTGCGCGAAGGTGCTTCGGCGGATGAACTCTGGTCGGCACGTGTACTACGCGGAGCACGCGGGGGGCGTGTATGTCGCGAGCCACATCAAGTTGCTGAGGGCGATGGGAGTGCCGATCGAGGAGAATCCGGCGAAGCTGCCGGAGTTGTTTCAGTATCGGTACGCGATGCCGGGGAGCACACTGCTGAAGGGTGTGCGGCAGTTGCAGGCGGGCGAAGAGATCACGATCACGCGTGGGGAGCGGGGCTGGTCGGTGCGGACGACGGCGGTGTGCTCACCGCCGGAGGCCGGGGGCGTGAACGAGAACCTGGTAGGAGACTGCCGTCGCGCGCTGGAGCGGGTGCACGACGAGGGGGAGTTTGATCCCGCGCGGTTTGCGGTGCTGCTGAGCGGAGGGCTGGACTCCTCGATCCTCACAAAGATCGCGTCGATGCGGCTGGGAGTTCGGGGGTCGTGGTCGTGCGCGTATCCGTTTGAAGATCCGAACGACGATCTCGAGTACACGTACGCGACGACCGCGGCCAAGAGCCTGGGCATGGATCACCGGGTGCATGTGCCCACGATGGCGACGTACCTGCGGGGGCTGGTGGATTGCGTGTGGCATGCGGAGCAGCCGTTGATCCATCTGCAGACGGTGCTGCTGTATTCGATCTTTCGCGACCGGCTCGCGCCGACGGGTGTGAACGTGGTGTCGTGCGGAGAGGGCGCCGACGGGATGTTCGGCTTCCGATTCCACCAGTTCGTGAACTACCTGTCGAAGCGGCCGCTGTACCGAGCGGGGCTTGGGTTCCCGCTCTTCAAGTGGCCGATGCGTTTCGCGGCGCGGCAACTGAACCGGTTCGGGTTGATCGCGGAGATGGCGGGTCGCAGCTACGGCCGCGGTACGCGGCTGGACGATCCGGAGCACATCCTGTGGTCGCTGGCGATGTTCGGCTACGAACCGTGGATCCGCAAGGCATTCGGGTGCACGCGGAGCGACATTGTGCGTGGGCGTGCGGAGGGGATGGCTCCGTTTGCGGATCGCGAGCTGCTGGATGCGGTGTCGATCCTGGGGTTCCTGAGCGAGGGAACCGAAACGCAGGTGGTGTGGAGTCTCGTGGGAGAGGGGGCCGGGGTCGGAGTGTTCTACCCCTATCCGAACCCCGAGTTGATCGACCGAGCGTACCGGATCCCGTGGGAGCAGAAGCTGGCGGAGCCGAAGGCGGCGCTTCGGAATGTGGCGCGGTCGCTGGGGATCGACGAGTTCATCATCACCCGACCGAAGGCGGCGTTTGGGATTCGTTCTGAGAAGTACGGACCGAGAAACAGTGTGTTTGAGCCGTTGGTGCGGGTGGCGGCGAAGGGGTTTGATGAGGGGCAGCTGCGGTCGCTGCAGAGTCCGGAGATTAAGCGTCATG
>JBEIUO010000699.1:0-2215 GCA_040374335.1 Phycisphaeraceae bacterium | reverse complement strand
GGGGGGAGAGAGGCGTGAGAAGCGAGTGCGGCGCGGCAGAGGCGGGTGGCGTCGGGGTTGATGTCGCCGCCGAAGATGCAAGGGGAGAGGATGGAGTCGAGTGCGAGGGAGGGGGCGCGCGCGGCGATGCGCTGGGCGGCGGCGAGGAGGAAGTTGCCGCTGCCGCAGGCGGGATCGCAGATGCGGAGTTCGAGGAGTGCGTCGGGGAGGCGGCCCGGAGGAGTGGAGTGCTGGAGGGCGTCGAGGAGGGGATCGAGGCAGAGGTCGAGGGCGTGATCGACGAGCCATGGGGGGGTGTAGAACGCGCCGGTTTTGCGGCGTTCGGAGCCGGAGGCTGCGATGATGGCTTCGAGGGCGAGGCCGCAGCGGTGGGGGATGAGGCGGTTGCGATCGTCGCGGAGGAGTTGGGCGAGCGGGGCGGGGTTGGCGAGGATTGCGTCGGCGCGGGCGCCCTGAGGGACGTCGCGGAGGTGAGCGGCGGCGGCGATGAGGTCGCGTGGGTGGTCGGCCGCGGCGGGCATGGGGTTCTTATGTTAGAAGCTGGTCCACTTGGCGGAGGACTTGGAGCTTTCGACGGTTTTCTCGATGAAGCGAACGCCGCGGGCGCCGTCGCGGACGGAGGGGAAGTCGAATGCGGCGTCGGGGCCGCCCTGGTTGGCGCGGATGGCCTTGAAGATTTCGCGGTAGACGTTGGCGAAGGCTTCGATGAAGGCTTCGGGGTGACCGGTGGGGGTGCGGCAGGCGCGTTTGGCTTCGTCGCAGAGGGAGAAGTGGGCGCGGCGGAGGGTTCGGTCGCACTGGTCGATGGGGCGGTGGATGAGGAAGTTGGGGTCTTCCTGTCGCCACTCGAGGGAGCCGGTTTCGCCGCAGACGCGGATGCGGAGGTCGTTCTCGTAGCCGACGCAGATTTGGGAGGCCATGAGGATGCCGCGGGCGCCGTTTTTGAAGCGGAGGAGGAGGGAGGCGTCGTCGTCGAGGCGGCGGCCTTCGACGAAGGTGGTGAGGTCGGCGCAGATGGAGTCGAGTTCAAGGCCGGTGATGGTGGAGACGAGGTTTTCGGCGTGGGAGCCGATGTCGCCGATTGCGCCGCCGAGGCCGGAGCGGGCGGGGTCGGTGCGCCAGTCGGCCTGCTTTTGGCCGGCGGATTCGAGGGCTTGGGCGAGCCAACCCTGGTTGTACTCGACGATGACTTTGCGGACTTCGCCGATGACGCCGGACTTCACCATGTGGCGGGCCTGCTTGACGAGGGGGTAGCCGGTGTAGTTGTACGTGACGCCGAAGACGGAGCGGGAGGACTCGACGGTGGAGACGAGGTCCGCGGCTTGGGCGGAGGAGTGGACCATCGGCTTGTCGAGGACGACGTGGATACCGGCGGCGGCGAAGGCCTTGGCGACTTCGTAGTGGGCGTGGTTGGGCGTGACGATGGAGACGAAGTCGATGCGGTCGTTGGCGGAGCGTTTGAGTTCGCCTTCGAGCATGGCCTGCCAGGTTGGGTAGTTGCGTTCGGGGGCGAGGCCGAGGTCGCGGCCGGAGGCGATGGCTTTTTCGGGGGAGGAGGAGAGGGCACCGGCGACGAAGCGGGCTTCGTGGTCGAGTTCGGCGGCCATGCGATGGACGGCGCCGATGAAGGCGTCGCGACCACCGCCGACCATGCCGTAGGAGAGACGCGGGGTGTAGTTCGTGGATGACATAGGTGGTGACTCCTGGGTGATGCGGCGGGGAGTTTACAGCATGAGGGCGGTGTGCTGTTTGAGGGCGTCGTAGGCCTGGGAGATGGCGAGTTTGACGTCGGGGTAGGGGGCGGGGTTGAGCGGGAGGGTGGTGGAGGATTCCTTGATGGTGCGGGCGCAGAGGGAGGCGATGGACTCGGAGGATTCGGTGGTGGATTGGGCGAGGAGGGCGGCGCCGAATGCGGGGCCTTCTTCGGTGTTGGGGAGGTGGAGTGGTTCGTTGATGCTGTCGGCGAGGATTTGTCGCCAGAGGGGGGACTTTGCACCGCCGCCGCCGATGCGGAAGCGCGTGATCGTGACACCGGCTCTGCGCTGGATGTCGACGATGGAGGCGAGGGTCGCGGCGACGCCTTCGAGGATGGAGCGGACGAGGTGGGAGCTTGTGTGTCGGGAGGTGAGGCCGATCCAACCGGCGCGGGCGAAGGGGTCGGGGTGAGGGCAGCGTTAGCCGGTGAGGTATTGGAGGAATATGAGGCCGTAGGAGC
>JBEIUO010000387.1:0-3727 GCA_040374335.1 Phycisphaeraceae bacterium | reverse complement strand
GTCGACGGCCGTTCTCGTAGGCGATATCGATCGTGGTGTCGGCCGTGATGGTGCCGATGTTGAGGCGGTGGAGCTGGGCGATTCTCTTGCTCTGCACGGACAATCGACCATTCTCCGCCACGAGTTTGTGGTACTCGGGGTACGCGCGGAGAGCATCGCCTCCGTGGGAGACCATGGCCAGCGTCCAGTCGAACTCCGCCTCGGTGAGGTTGCGGTAGCTCCAAGCGGTCCGGACCTCCGCGAGCATCTCTTCCGGCTCGAACCCGCCTCCCATGCCGCAGGTCACGAGGTGTTGCGCGAGCACATCGAGCGGTCGGTCGTAGGGCCATCGCGGCTCGATCTCGCCCCTCGCGATCGCGTCTCGAGCCGCGGCGATCTCGAGCAACTCGAGCGAGTATGTCGGGACGCAGAGGACTTCCGTGGCGGCGTTTGGCCGGTGGGCCGCACGCCCGGCACGTTGCATGATCCTGGCGATGCCCTTCGGCGAGCCGATCTGGACGACCAGCTCGATCGGCGAGAAATCGACGCCGAGATCGAGAGAGCTTGTCGCGACGACCAGCCGCACCGAACCGCACTTCAGACCTTCTTCGACGCGCTCCCGCTCCTTGCGGTCGATCGAGCCGTGGTGGAGCGCCATGACGCCGGCCCACTCGGGCCGAAGCACCTGGATCGCGCTGAACCAGCGTTCGGACTGCGATCTTGTGTTCGTGAAGAGGATCGTGGGCCGTGCGGGATCGATCGCGCCGACGACGGCGGGGAGCATTGTCAGACCGAGGTGGCCCACCCAGGGAAGCCGCGAGCGTTCATCCGGGAAAACGGTCTTCAGCGTGATCGGCCGCTGCATGTCGCCCCGAATGACTACGGGCGGCCGTGGAGAAGTGCCCACCGCGCATCTGGCCGCATCGTCGAGATTCGCCAGCGTGGCTGAGAGCCCCCATGTGCGGAGCGCGG
This sequence comes from Phycisphaeraceae bacterium, assembly GCA_040374335.1. GTDB lineage: Bacteria > Planctomycetota > Phycisphaerae > Phycisphaerales > UBA1924 > JBEIUO01. Next base: position 2,776 of record JBEIUO010000387.1, on the reverse strand, counting down.
GCGCGAACCTGCGCAGTCGTGCCGCGGCGAGCTCCACCTGCGAGCCCCGCTTGCTCGCGATCAGCTCGTGCCACTCGTCGACGATGAGGCATCGGAGATCGGCGAACAGCGAGGCCGCGTCGGGCCTCGTGAGCAGGAGGCACAGGGACTCCGGCGTGGTGATCAAGAAGTGGGGGAGACGTTCGCGCTGCTTGGCACGCACAGAGGCTTTGGTGTCGCCGGTTCTGCTCTCAACGACGAACGGGAGTCCCATCTCGCGGATCGGCCTTGTGAAGGCCAGCTCGATGTCGCGTGAGACCGCGCGAAGAGGCGTGACGTAGAGCGCCCGGAGCGTCATCGGCGGGCGCGGTGTATCCCCGAGGTCGTCGATTGCCTCCATCAGCGGTCCGAGGTAGGCGGCGTACGTCTTCCCTGCGCCGGTGGGCACCTGGATGAGGCCGCTCTCGCCGTTCGCGTAGTGCTTCCACGCTTCACGCTGGAAGTCCCACGCCGCCCAGCCCTGGGCGGAAAACCAGGACTCGACCGCCGCCGATCCTGTCATGCCGGTCGGCAGAGACTCCGCCCGTGGTTGTGGAGCGCGTCGGGCCATTGGTCGGAGAGTATGCGAGGCAGCGTGGTGCGAATCCGGATCGCCGTATCATCCGAACAACCAGCATGGCACCCGATACCAAGAAATCAGGCCCACTCGTCCCCGGTTCGCGCCGGATACTGGTGTGGTTCCGCACGGACCTTCGAGTCGCGGACAACACCGCTCTCTGGCACGCTTGCGAGGACCGCGCGGCGGAGGTGGTCTCGCTGTTTGTACTCACGCCCGACGAGTGGACTCGCCACGATGTCGCGCCGGTGCGGGTCGAGTTCATGCTCCGAACCCTTCGCGAGCTCGCGCAGTCGCTGGAGCGAATCGGCATCCCGCTGCGTGTGATCACGTCGCCGTCAGCAGCGCAGACCCCGGAGCTCGTCGTCGCAACCGCCGCGTCGCTGGGTTGCTCCGCGATATTCGCGAACCGCGAGCACGAGATCAACGAAAGTCGACGCGACGCTCGGGCGCAGTCGCTAGGCGTCGCCCGTGGCATCGAGATCCAACTGTTTACGGATCAGGTGTCGCTCGAGCCTTCGAGTATCCGCACCGGCGAGGGGCGGTTCTACACCGTGTTCACGCCGTTCAAGAAGGCGTGGACGAAGCTGCTCGTCGCACAAGGTGGACCGCACTGCTACCCGATTCCCGCAAAGCGCCCCCGCGGTGCGATGACCGGCGATTCCGTGCCGGACCGGGTGGAGGGATTCAAGAGCACAGTGGATCCCGCGATCTGGCCCAATGGTGAGGCGGCGGCACTACAACGCATGCGGGCGTTCATCTCCGCGCACATCCGCTCCTACAAGGCCGGACGTGACTTTCCTGCACGCGACGAGACCAGCACGCTCTCGCCCTACCTCGCTTTCGGCGCGATCTCGCCTCGAACCTGCATCGCCGCGGCGATGGAGGCGAACGACGGCTCGAAGCTGCCACTCGAGACGGGGAACGAGCACGTCCTCTGCTGGATCAGCGAACTCTGCTGGCGAGAGTTCTTTGTTCATGTGCTCGTGGGCTTCCCGCGGGTGTGCATGGGCCGCGCGTTCCAGCCGCTCACGGAGCGGGTGAAGTGGAACGTGAACCCGGCCCACCTCGAGGCCTGGAAGCAGGGCCGCACGGGTGTGCCGATCGTTGATGCAGGGATGCGGCAGTTGCTCCGCACCGGCTGGATGCACAATCGAGTCCGGATGATCACGGCGATGGTCCTCAGCAAGAATCTCTTCCTGGAGTGGCGTGAGGGCGAACGCCATTTCATGCGATCTCTGATCGACGGGTTCTTTGCGAGCAACAACGGAGGGTGGCAGTGGTCGGCGTCCACGGGCACGGATGCCGCGCCGTACTTCCGGATCTTCAACCCCATGAGCCAAGGGCAGAAGTTCGACCCGGAGGGTGAGTACGTTCGCAGGTACGTCCCGGAGCTCGCTGGTGTGAAGGGGGCGGATGTGCACGATCTGGCGTCGCTGCCGCCGCTCGCAAGGGCTCGCATCGATTATCCGGAGCCGATCGTGGATCTCGGCGCGAGTCGCGCCAGAGCCATCGAGGTCTTCCAGAAGCTCCGCGAGTTACCTGGCTGAAGTGTCCGGCACGCCCTTCAGCAGTTCCGCTGCCTCCCACGCGGGGCGGGTCCAGGGGGCAAGCCGGGTGATCTCGGCGAGTTGCTCGTTGCGCTTGGCTTCGTCCGGCGAGAGTTTCACGAGCACCGCGTTCGCCTCGTCGATCTCGGCGGCCGCGGCGGCCTTACCTTTGAGATCGACCCAGTTCATCGCCTCCGAGAAGATCTTCGGGGGCGGCAGGGTGTGGCCCATGTCGGGCACATCGAAGAACCGGGCCTCGAATCCGTGCAGCCGCATCAACTCCGTGCACGGCTTGATGTGCGGATAGTTGAAGTCGAGGGGGCCGCTGATCGTCGCGATGTGGTGGGGGAGTACCAGGTTGAGTTGGCGGTCCTCGGGTTTGTCGTAATCGGGCGGATAAAAACGCCGCTCGCCCATGGGAATCGGCTCGTAGAATCCCAATCCGACGATAGGAGCCGCGCCACGGAAGACCTCGGGCCACCCCATCCACAGGTGCGAACTGATGCGGCCGCCCCCCGAGATGCCGGTGACATACACGCGCGATTCATCGATGAGGTACCGCGACCGCGCGGTCTCCACGATGTCCATCGCGAGCTGATACCGATCGGCAGTGGGCCGTGAGTTACCGATG
>JBEIUO010000700.1:0-2214 GCA_040374335.1 Phycisphaeraceae bacterium | reverse complement strand
GAAGAGGCCGTAGATCGGGAAGCCGTCGAGGGCGTAGGCGATGGGTGCGTCTTTGCCGACGAACTTCTGGAGGTGCGTGGGCGCGATGTGGTAGTGGTAGTCGTCGGCTCTGCCGCAGTGTCCGCCGAACTCGTCGAGTTCGCCGGCGATGAGGGTGTCGGTCTTGCCGTCGTTCTTGATGGGATTGAAGATCGGAACGCCGTTCGCGGCGATGGCGATCGCGCCGCGGAACAACTGCTCCTTTGCTGAGACCGGGGTGTCGGCGAGCTCGGGCTTGAGCGGGATACGCCAGGCGTTGTCGCCTCGGTAGTTCTGTGGGAGGGGGACCTGCTGCTGCCAGGCGGTGATGCCGACCATGACCTGGTGCGAGTAGACGTACGAGCCGGGCTTGCTGCCCGGCGCGTGCGGGAGTCCATCGCTCTCGATGTACAGCCAGTCCTTGTCCCAGCGGGTTGCGACGAAGGGCGCGAATGCGTCGAACGGCGCGGCCTGGGGTGGGTGGTCGGGAGCGTGTGATGGGGATGCCGCAGAGGGGAGGCCTTCGTTGAGCTTTTTGATTCTCGCGACGTGTTCGACGATTTCGGCCTGGTCGGCGGCCGAGAGGTCCGAGATCTCGAAGACGACAACGTCGCCGTTGAGGCGTTCGATGCTGACGCGACCGTCTTTGGCGGCGAGGAATCCGCCGCGGACGATCTCGCCGGTTTTGGCGTTGGTCCAGTTGCGGACGGACTCGGGGTGGGCGTGGGTGTGCTCACCGGTTTCATCGGGCGGGTGTGCGAGTGCGCGACCGGTGAGGGTGGGTAGACCGATGATCAGGCCACAGGTTGCGAACAGGCGGAGAGTGGATCTCATGTTGGCCTCGCGTTTCCAATGAAACACCAATGCCCGTGCACGGCGTTCGCCATTTCAACGATTGAAGCGGGGGGCGATTGCAGGCACTCTGCGAAAAAGTTGCTTGGGCGTCGCGGCCCTTGTGGGTGCGGATAACCCAGAGGATCGCGGTGCGTGCGCGTGGTGTCGCGGGGGCCTTACTTGCCGTTGCTTGGCGCGGGGGCGAGCAGGAGGGTTCGCGCGAGGCGGACTCGGTCTTGGATGGGGCCGTCGGGGCCTGCGTCGATTTCGGCGGTGAGCGTTTCGGTGCCGAGAGGGATGCGGATGTTGAACTCGGCTTCGGGGTTGGCGCGGTTCAGGCGCGCACTGAACGCGGGCGCACCGTCGGCCGTGCCGAGGCGGAGTGTGAACGTGAGATCGCCCCAGTCGCGGCAGCTTTCCGGGAGCTTGGCGAGCCCAGCGAGGCGTGTCGCACCTTCGGGGAGTGTCCATTCGACGCGGGCGGGGCCGGCGATCTCGATGTCTTCGTTGATGGAGGCGCCGAGTTCCGTGCGGGTGACGGGCGACGGGCTCCACTTGCGGTTGCCGGTGGTCGTGGCGCTGCGGACGGTCAGGTCGGAGAGCGCGACGACGGACGAGACGTCGGTGATGATGGCGTTGAGCGAGGGGGCGTCGGTCTGGTAGTCGCGGGTTTCGCCGGTGGGGGTGAGGAGGCGGAGCGTGCATGCGCCCGATGGGGCGAGGTTGATGGACTCGTACGCGAGGGTTTCGTCGGTGGTCCAGACGATGGAGCCGCTGCCGCGGGTGGGCGGGTTTGCGAGGGAGAGTGCGGCGATGTTTTCAGCGGGGAGGGAGAGTGGCTGTGCGTTTGGGTCGGTGGGGGAGATGGTGACGCGTTCGCCGAAGGACTCGACGAAGCCTTCGACGGTGTCGCCGTTGGCGAGGAGGAGTGAGTCGGCGGAGTCGGAGTGTGGCGCGGCGGCACCCTTGCGGAGGATGATGGAGCTGATGTCGTCCATCTTGAGGGAGACGGGGCCGAGGGCGACGCTGCCGAAGACGAGTTCGCCTGGGGCGGGTTCGGCTGGGAGTTGGACTTGGCCGCGGAGGCGGCGGCCGTCGGCGAGGCTGAGCCAGTGAGAGGAGGCGGGGCCACCGGAGGGGCCGCGGGCGCCGACGCGGGGGGAGAGGAAGAGTGCGAGGACCTGGGAGGTGGGGACTTTGCGAACGGAGGCGTCTTGGGCGCGAACGGTGATGAGATCGCGCGAGATGGAGACGATGCGGACGTGGGAGGGGTTGAGTTCGCGGTCGAGGAGGATGTGGGGCGTCTCGGGCTGGGCGAGCGCGGGCGCGGGCGTGGCGAGAGCGGCGAGGAGGGTGAGGAGT
>JBEIUO010000145.1:0-6372 GCA_040374335.1 Phycisphaeraceae bacterium | reverse complement strand
CTGGTGATCATGGGGTACAGCGCGGGATCACTGGCGACACCGGCGGTGATCGCGAGGCTGCGACAGATGGAGAACCCGCCGCGGATCGACGCGGTGGTGCTGACGGGGTCGGGGGCCGATCTGTTCATGCTGAGCCAGGAGAGCACGCTGACCGATGGCGGCGTGACGCTGAGGGATGGCAAGAAGAAGCCAACGAAGGAGATGGTGGCGAAAGTGGGGGAGGCCTACCGCGCGAGGGTGAACCTCGACCCGATGGTCGCGGGGGCGTACCTGCAGGATCTCCCGGTGTTGCAGGTGCACGCGTCGCGCGACGAATGGGTGCCGCACGAGGGTGGCGAACTGCTGTACGAGAAGCTGGGGCGCCCGGATCGGCTGACGGTCAGCGGGGGCCACATCCGTTTGTTCTGGACGCTCAGTTGGTACGAGGACCAGATCGCGGACTGGGTGGAGTCACGGGTGCGCGCAGAATGAGCCGCGGCGATGCCGCGAACTCGAGCGTGGTGGGGGAGACTTTGGTTCCTTAGGAACGACGGCCGAAGGCGAAGCCGCCGGCGACGCCGAGGACGAGGATGCCGAACATCGCGCCGACGATGATCATGAACTTGTCGCCGAGCGACGAGATCAGACCACCCGCGGGCATGATGAAGGACATGATGATGAGGGCGATGGCGAAGGCCATGCACAGGGCAGCGCCCAGGGCGAGGCCGCCGCCGATGCCGGACCATGTTCCGTCGTAGGGCTCGGCGAGAACCATCGCCGGTGCGCCGCCAGCGGCGTACGCGTCGCTGCCGTCGGTGCCGGGGGCGGACTCGAAGAGATCGCCGCCTCCGATGGCGGGCTCCGCGGCGGTCTGGTTCGCGACAGTCTCGGAGCCGTAGACGTCTTCGAGGAGGTTCGCGCCGAGGGAGGTATCGTCGCCTTCGCGGGTGAGGTCGAGAAGGCCGCCGGAGCCGGAGGCGGACTTGTCACCCGGGTCCATCAGGGAACCGGGGACGTTGGAGACGCGGGTGACGGCGTTGGCGTCGGCCTCGTCTGTGGCGTCGGCTTCGAAGATGCTGATGCCGGTGGAGTCCTTGTCGGCGGAGATGCCGGGGGCGCTGCCGCTGGAGGCAAGGGAGAGCGGTTCCAGGTCGCCGGAGTCCGCGAGGGCAATGGCGTCGTCTTCGCCGCCGCCCGCGAGGATGTCGACCTGCTCGCGCTTGAACATCAGGCGGTCACGGTCGCGGAACTCCTGCAACTGGCCCTTGGACGCCATTTCGCGGACTTCGTCGGTGGACTTGCCCAGCTTTTCGGCGGCTTCTTCGAGCGAATAGAACATCTTGGCCATTGCAGCAGCTCCAGCAAACGGGTTCCCGGCGACCAACCGGCGTGCCCGCCTCCCAGGCGGTACGCGGACGAGTCGAACGGGGACGGAGACCCTATCCGAAATGCGCACGCGGGACAAGTCGGGTTCCATCCAATCAAAACACGAACATGAAATGGTCCTGGGGGCGATCCCAACGGCCTGGTGGAGATCCGGCGGGGTGGGCATGTACACTGGCCCCCTGTTCTCCACCCCTAATCCACACCGCCCGGGGCCCATGGGCTCCGGGCTACGGCTCCACCCATGTCGCCCGACCATCGCCTTCTTACGGATACCGACGACGGACTCGTTCTGATCATCAGCGGGCCCAGCGGCGTCGGGAAGACGACCATCACCCGCGGGGTCGAGCGCTCGATCGCCGACTCGGTGTTCTCGGTGTCCTGCACGACCCGTCCGAAGACCGCCGCGGATGTGGAGGGGGTCGACTACCACTTCGTGACCGACGAGGAGTTTGAACGGCTCCGGGCGGCGGGCGAGTTCCTGGAAACGGCGGGCGTCTACGGCAAGAAATACGGCACTCCCAAGGGCTGGGTCGAGGAGCAGATCAAGCGCGGGCGGCTGGTGATCCTCGAAATCGACGTCCAGGGGGCTATGCAGGTCAAGAAGCACCTCCCCGATGCCTTCGCGATCTTTATTGAACCTCCCAGCGAGGAGGAGCTCTCGCGCCGGCTGCACACCCGCAAGCGCGAGGACGAGGCGGCGATTGAGAAGCGGTTCTCCCAGGCCAAGGCCGAGATCACCCAGGCCCACGGGTGCGGGGTCTACGACATGTTTCTCGTGAACCGCGAGATCGAGGAGTCCATCGCCCGCGCCGTCGGGTTTGTGGAGGCCGAACGGGCCAGAAGGCGCGGGAAACACGCCTGACCCAGGGGCTGGACGGGTTGAAGACCCGTACACTGGCCCCATGCGGATCCTCTTCCTCGTTCATCCCGGTGAGTACTCCCGACTGATCATGCGTGACTTCGTCACCGGCTTCGAAAAAGCCGGGCACGAGACCATGATGCTCGAACTCGCGCCCCTCTGGAACTCCTACGGCGCCGAGCCCGATAAGAACCCCAGGGCGATGGCCGCGGCATCCGAGGGCCTGGTGCGCACCATCAAGGAGAAGGGGATCGAGGCGACGTGCGCGATGGAGGGGCTGGGGCTTCGCAGCTTCGCCCACTCGAGCGGCAAGGGCCGACCGATGACGGTGTACGACATCGCGGGCGTGCCGCACATGTGCTTCTGGTTCGAGTCGCCGATCTGGGCCGACGGCGGGCGGTACGCGCCGTTCTTCGGCAAGCCGCTGTTCAACACGCGGGCGCTCGCTCACGTGGTGGACAACAGCTCGGTGGCCCGCGAGGTCCGCGAGAAGCTGGGGATGTCAAACACGATGCACACCCCGTGGGCGGCGGATCCCGAGATCTTCGCCCCCCGGAAGGACGCCAAGGCGGAGTACGACGTGGTGATGTCGTGCGGGAAGGGGAACCCCAAGCCGACGCCGATCGCGCTCAAGGAACTCGACAACGACACCCCGGACATGCTGGCGATCCGCAAGGACCTGGTCACGCACATCGCGCCGTTTGTGAAGAGCTTCGCGAAGCAGAGCCCCAAGCCGGCGGAGCTCGAGAGCTTCATGCTCAAGCTGCTGGATTCGCAGCTTGCCGCACGTCACACGCCGCTGCTGGACCGCATGGAAGCGATCGCGGGTGAGGACTACAAGCACTCGGTCGCGATGCAGACCCTGACCGCCGCGCCCGGCGCGTTCATCCAGGCCGGCCGCATCGTGCGCAATGTCGAGATCTCCGAGCGGGCGTTCCTCGTCTCATGGATCTCGCGCCGGTTCAAGACCGCCGTCGTCGGCGAGCACAACCTCGAGCCGTGGAACATCAAGGCCGACACGATCCCGCCGGTCCGCCACTCCGAGATGGCGTCGGTGCTCGCCAAGGGCAAGGTCGTCGTCCACACCGCGCGCTGGCAGGACGACGCGGGGGTCGGGACTCGCCCCTTCGAGATCGCCGCCTGCGGTCTCGCCGGCGTCGTGCAACGCCGACCCTCCATGAGTTCGCTCTTCGCCGAGGGCAAGGAAATGGCGTTCTTCGACGCGCCCTCCGAGGCCGCGGATCAGATCCGGGCCCTGCTCGCCGATGACGCGGGCCGCGCGGCGATGGGCGGCGCGGCACGCGCTCGGGCCGAGCGTGACCACACCTGGCGGCACCGTGCCGAAGCGATGGTGCCCGCGATTCTCGCCGCCAAGCAGCGGCTCTCCTGATCGGGGCTGGAATCACCATGAGAACCTCGTCGAAAGCGTGGACGTGCGCCGTTCTGGCGGTTTTCTGCGGCATCGCCCGGGGCCAAAACCTCGTCGACGGCTTCGAGCAGGCCGCGGACTGGAAACCGATCGCCTCCGAGGGTGTGGAGATTCAGGTTTCCACCGTTCCCGGTCGCGACGGCTCGTGCCTGCGCATCGACTACAACTTCAAGGTCGGCTCCGGCTTCTGTATCGTGCAGCGCGAACTGGGGCTGATGCTCCCCGAGGGCAACTTCGAACTCGCGTTCGGCGTGAAGGGCGAAGGCCCCGCGAATGACCTCGAGTTCAAGATCCTCGACACCGGCGGCGACATGTCGCTCAACGCCGAGAAGTCCGACGTGTGGTGGCTCAACCGTCGCGGCTTCGAGCCCCGCGCGGAGTGGGCCACGCTCCGCAACGTCCGTCGCAGCATCTCGTACGCGTGGGGTCCGACCGGCGGGAAGAACGGGCTGCGTCGCGCCGACAAGATCGAGTTCGCGATCGCGAGCAAGAAGGGCGGAAAGGGAACGATCTACCTGGACTCGTTGACACTGAGGGAAATCGCCGCGCCCCCAGAGCCTCTGCCCGCGCCGGTCGTGAAGGCCAGCAGCTCCGCGGTCGGATCGACCGAAGCTCCGACGTTGGGATCAGCGGGAAAGGCGTGGCGGCCTGCTCGCTCGGACACGGCGCCGAGCGTCACCATCGACTTCGGCTACGCACGCGAGTTCTCGGCGCTCACCCTGTGGGGCGATGCCATTCGTGCGTACAGCATCGAACTCTCCGACGATGGGAAGACATTCCGCCAGTCGCGCCGCTTCGACGGCCGCGCCGGCACCGAGCAGCTCGCGCCCCTCTACGACGTGCAGTCCCGCTTCGTGCGGATTGCCATGGACCGCGACGACACCGGTGAACTCTCTCTGCACTCGATCGCGGTCCACGCTCCCGAGGAGTTCCAGGACGCCGCGGCGGTCGCGCTGCGCGATGCGACCAAGGAGCAACGGTACTGGACGGTGCTGGGCCGACCCGGCGACGTGCGTGAAGCACTCATCAATGAGGACGGGATCGTCGAGGTGAACTCCGGCGGCTTCTCGCTCGCGCCGCGTGTGGTCTGGGGCGGGCAGCCAATCGCTCTGGAAACGGTGTCGGTCGAGCTTGTTGACGCCTCTCTCCCCATGCCCGTCGTGAAGTGGAAGGCGGGTTCTGTATCCGGCGAAACCCGAGCATGGGTCTCGATGGATGAACCGCCGCGGCTGTGGGTGACGTACTCGGTGCTCGCGAACCAGCAGCCCGCCTCCGATTCACCCGACGCGGACCGGTCCGTGCGGTTCGTCGTCGATGTACTCCCGCGCCAGGTCAACCCCAAGTGGCAGTTTCTGACGACGCCCGGCGGCTTCGCGCCGGTGAAGTCGATCGCTCGCGAAGGCGACACGCTCCGCGTCAACGTCGTCGAGCACATCGTTCCCATCCCGGCCCCGCGGGCACTGAGCGCCGCATCGTTCGCGGCCCGCACCACGCCCGCGGTGGTGATCGACAGGCCTTGGGAAAGGCCGATCGAAGCCGGCGCGACCGTGACCGACGACGAGGGCCTCGCGAGCGGTGCGGTCGTGTGGTCGCTCGACGCAGCGAAGCAGGAGCCCTTCCGATTCGCGATCTGCGTGCCGTTCGACCCCGCCGGCGTCCCCCCGGCCGACGCGCCCGCACCCGCTGATCAACAAGCCACAGTCGCCGCATGGCACGCACTCCTTGATGGTGCGACCGTGACGCTGCCCGGTAATCGTAAGTCCGTGAGCGATACCGTGAAATCCACACTCGCGCACATTCTCATCAACGCCGACGGCCCGTCGATCCAGCCCGGCTCACGCTCCTACGAGCGCTCCTGGATCCGCGACGGTGCCCTCACCAGCGCCGCGCTGCTCAACTTCGGCTTCGAGAAGGAAGCCATCGCGTTCATCGACTGGTACGCCGATCACCTCATCGAGATCGACGAGCGAATGCTCAAGGCCCCGTGCGTCGTCGACACCCGCGGCCCCGATCCCGTTCCCGAGAACGACAGCCACGGCCAGTACATCTTCGCCGTCTACAACGCCTACATGCACACCAAGGACCGCTCCATCCTCGACCGCCACTGGCTGAAGATCCAGCGCGTCGCGGCGTACATGGACCACCTGCGATCCAGCCGCATGACCGCCGAGTTCCGGCCCAACGGACCCAAGCGCACCGAACCCGGGAAGCCCGCGGTGAACTCCGAGGCCTTCTACGGCCTCATGCCCGAGTCCATCTCGCACGAGGGGTACTCCAGCAAGCCCATGCACTCCCACTGGGACAACCTGTGGGCCCTGCGTGGCTTCGAGTGCGCCGCGAAGATCGCCGACGTGCTCGACGCACAGTACTTCGTCGACGGGTACTCCGAAGCCGCGGAATCGATGCGGATGTCTCTCGTGAACTCCGTCGCGGTGGGCAACCGCAACCACGGGATCGACTACATGCCCGGGTGCGTAGAGCTCGGCGATTTCGACTCGACCTCCACGACGATGGCGGTTTGGCCCTGCGACGTCACGATGGTCGACGGGCTCTCCGATCCCGTGTGGACCACCTTCGAGCGGTACTGGACGTTCTTCGAGGAACGCGCCAAGACCGGCTCCTTCGAGGCCTTCACCCCCTACGAGCTCCGCCACGTCGGCGCGTACGCACGCATGGGCAAGCGCGACCGCGCCGGGGCCACACTCGATTGGTTCATGGG